>CAJXCL010000015.1 GCA_913051775.1 uncultured Nitrospirota bacterium
GATCAGGATAATCCGCATTCCAACCCCACTGGAAAATCTGCTCGCTCCCTTTGGACATCTTGTCCTGAAAGCGATTGTAGTCTGTAGAGCGGATTATTAGTTGGATATCAATTTTTTTGAGCTGTTTCCTGAGCCAATCAAGGAAAGATTTAGCGTCAGGCCCTGAAGCGGCAGTATCAAAGTAAAGCAGCAGGGGTTTGCCGGTTTTTAAATCTTTTCCACCCGGGTAACCGGATTCTGCTAATAATTGTTTTGCTTCAGCAATTGGTTTTCGTGTTGGTCTCCCATTTTTCCAGTTAAAGACAAAAGGATTAATGCCTGCTTCGCCTTCAATGTATCCAAAAATTCCCGGCGGCAAAGGATTCTGTGCCGGTATTCCCCGTCCATTCAAAAAAATCTTAATGTATTCTTCGTAATCAATAGCAATAGAAATCGCCTGTCTTAATTTTTTCTTCTCCTCGCTGTAACCGCCCACCACATCGTCCAGCATATTGAAACCTATATAAAAAGTGCTGGTTTGAACAGCTGTGGAAAGACGGATATTTTTTGCTTTCATGCTGTCGGTTAGGCCAACATCACCTTCGGACTGGATGCGAATAGCCTGATCAAAACTATCTGAGGAAATTCCGGAAGTATCATAATACCCCTGCAGAAATTTGTTCCAATATGGAATATTTTCTTTTTCCAGCTTATAAACTACTTTTTCTACAAAGGGGAGAGGTTTCCCCGCGTCTTTTAGAAGTCCTTTTTTTTGAGCTTCTTCAAACCCTTCTGATGGATAAAGCTCTTTATGAAAATTTTCGTTTCGAAGGAGTATCATTTCTTTATTGGGATTATGAACTGCTAATCTGTAAGGTCCGGTGCCGACCGGATACCAGTCGAGAGAAATCTGACGGTTAAGCACCGGTCCCTGTGCATAAAACGCTTCTGCTTCCCCTGGGATGGGAGCAAAAAATGGCATGGCCATCCAGTAAATAAATTGAGGATATTTAGTCTTAAGAGTTACGCGAAAAGTATGACGGTCAACCTCCTCAACTCCTTTGAGTTGGTAAGCGTTCAGGTCGAGAAGTATCGGGTTTTTTTGTTCGTCCAGTTCCTGGTTATATGCCGCGCCTGCAAGAGTTTTTCTTTCCGCCCTTATTTTTTTTAATTGCTGACCAAGGTTCTTCGAGTACTCGGAAAAACCATCTATGTAGGAAGCCATAACTGGATAGATTGGACAATGCAATAAAGGATTTGCCATCCTTTTAATTTGATATAAATAGTCTGCGGCAATAAGTTCCCTGCTCCCTGTTTCTTTGAAGTCTTTTAACTCAAAGATGAATTCCATATCTTTGTCCAAAAGGTTATGGTAAAGGTAATTTCCCTGGCTGTCTTTCGCAAAAGCAGGGTGCTCCTGGTATTTGATGCCGGATTGTATTTTGATTTCATAAACTGCTTTTGACACCAGATCATCACGAGCATCAAGAGGGAGGCGTTCTCCATCCTTGTCAAAATACATGGGTTTCGGAATTTCAACAGCGGTGAGAGGGATTAATTCGTATGGCCGTTTCAAATAATGGTATTGAAACGGCGGTTCGTATGTTTGTCCTATTATGGCATATTCATTTGAGCTATAAGATCGGACAGGGTCTAGATGTTTAGGCCGCTCAGTAAAAGAAGAATAGAGAATGTTTTGAGCGCTTTCTCCAGGGTCATAAGGGTTATTGAGCGGATGATCAAAGCTGCAGCCTGACTGAAGAACCATCAACCAAATAATGTTTAAAACGATAAATAATTTTTTCATAGATGAAAGATTTAGTTTTTATTTCTTGTGGTTTTGCGATGCTTTATTCTATAGCAAATCCTTTGGTTATTAAATACTGATCTTTATTGAAGCACCATGCTGCAAAGCTGAGCTTAGCTCTGCAAGCCGCATGGAATCTTCGGCAGAGAGTATAATTTTATTAAGTTTGCTTTCTAACCCCGCGTAAGCCCTGTTCCCGTAGGGTTCAGGACAAGCAGCAAGGAATGAGTTCGCTAAACACTTTCACTTTTCCCACCGAGGCGTCTGACTTCTTGACCGGATAAAAGTGAATAAGCTTCTTTTAGAATAGACGGTATCAGGTGGGCGTGAGGAGATTTTTTAAGGCATTCAGAAAAATCAAATTTATCCAGAAAATCCGGTTTGTTTCCGGGAAACCAGTGATCCGCATTTCCCATTAAGTTGAATCGCATTTTCCCATACTCCGTCATATCATATGCCCTGGCTAAATTCCAGAGATATAGTATTACCGGGATGTTAATATTCCCCGGGGTCTCATACCAATGAGGTAATCCTTCTTTCCATGTTGCCGCCCACTCTTTGCCGAGAATAGTACTAAATTCGCTCTTTAGCCTTTCAACAATGGGAGAAATGAGGTCTCTACGCTGTTCATAGAAACTCAGGGCTTTAATATGCTCATCGTAATCTGCAGGTTTGGCAGCGCCAATGGAAAGGGTAGAAACTTCGTGACGAGAAAGGCAAAAGAGATCATTAAAAATCATCGGAGAAAGAGGAGACGTTAATTTTCTTAGTTTTTCCGGTGGGTCGTATAGTTTTCCGCCTTTATCATTCGGGCTGATTATAAGCACGCCCATGTTTCGTTTGTTGGCTTCCAAAATAACCGGCCAGTTGTCCTGGAAAATATAATACCAGTGGAGGTTAATGAAATCAAAAACACCAGATTTGACAGCTTTTAAAATGATATCTGTAGAACCGTGAGTGGAAAAACCCACATGCCGAACTAATCCCTGTTTTTTCAGTTTGAGGACGGCCTCAAGACACCCTCCCTTCTGAAGAGTGTAGCTAAGTAGTTCTTCATTATTAATTCCGTGGATAGCAAAAAGATCGAGGTAGTCCACATGCAACAGTTTGAGGCTTTCTTCAATTCGTTTTAAAAATTCATTAACATCTTTTCTGGGGGATACTTTTGTCTGCAAAATAAAAGAATTTCTCGGAAGATTTTTAATAACCGAGCCAATTTCCTCCTCGCTTGTTCCATAACCATAAGCAGTTTCGATATGGTTTATGCCTAATTCAAGCGCCCTAAGAATGGTGGATTTTACTTTTTGTTTGCTTTGCTGAGTTGGAGTGTTGGATCTATTCCATGAGAATTGAAATCGCATTCCGCTGCACGTAAACACCGGCATTTTGATTTCAGTCTTCCCAAATCTACGATAAAGCAATGTTTTGGAATTCCCACATTTTGTGAAATTAAAAGAGGTTATTGGAGTTTATTTTTCAGGCCTTTTGCAACGGATGAAGGGACATGATTACTTACATCGCCATGAAAACTCGCAATTTCTTTTATAATTTTGGAACTGAGAAAAGAATATTCTTCACTTGGGATCATAAATATTGTTTCTAATGATTTATCAAGGGTTCTGTTCATCAGACCCATCTGAAGTTCGAAATCAAAATCTGAAATAGCTCTTAAACCTTTAATTACTACATTAGCGTCTCTTTTTCTAGCATAATTCGTAAGTAGATCTTTAAAGGAATCTATCTCTAAATTTTTCCAACCTGTGGTAGCGTTTTTTATGAAATCAACTCTTTCTTCTACAGTAAACATGGGATCTTTTTGAGGATTATGGGCGACAGCCACAATTAATTTATCAAAAAGCTGAAGGGCTCTTTTTATAATATCAACATGTCCGTTTGTTACAGGATCAAAAGTCCCGGGATAAATCGCTATCGTTTTTTTCATCTTTTTATTCGATTATTTACAAAGCACTAATATAAAGTATTGGATTCTACCACATTTTTTTTAACATTTTAAACCACTAAGATACACAGCATCCTTTGTTAAAATCCGAAATTCGAATGAAGTTCAGGTTTCGACATTCGAATTTATACTTCAATAGTTTGTACTTCATGATGCTGTTAATTGTCCGCATGAAGCAGAAATGTCTATTCCTCTCTGTTTTCTCGTAAAAACAGAAAAATTACGGGAGATGAGATATTCATGAAATTTATCAACTTTATGCTGATCAGGTGAGTCATATTGACTTTTGCCATCAAGTCTTTTATTAAAAGGCAAAAGATTAATTTTGCATTTTATCCCTTTTAAAAGATCGGCTAATTGTTTTGCGTCTTTCACCGAATCATTGACGTCTCTAATTAAAACATATTCAAAAGTAATCCGCTTTTTATTTGGTTTAAGCGGATATTCCCGACATACTTTTAACAGTTCTTTTAATGGATATTTCTTATTAACAGGCATTAATCGGTTTCTAACATTGTCATCGGACGCGTTTAATGAAATAGCGAGGTTAATGTTAAGTTTTTCATCTTTAAGCCTTTTTAGGCCCGGGATCAAACCGCAGGTTGAGAGAGTGATTTTCGAGGCGGAAATCCCAAGTCCCCAGGGAGAATAGATAATTTTAACTGCTTTAATGACGTTTTCATAATTATCAAGAGGTTCTCCCATCCCCATTAAAACAATATTAGTAATTCTTTTTTCCTTTCTGCTGACTAACATGATTTGGTTGACAATCTCACCTGCTGTTAAATTCCGAGAAAACCCCATTTTGCCTGTATAACAAAAGGAACAATTAAACTTGCAACCCACTTGGGTTGAAACGCATAAGGTTAATCTTTTGTCGTCCGGCATGAGTACGGATTCAATTTTTTGCTTATCTTCCAGTTCAAAAAGGCATTTCCTCGTTCCATCTTTAGAAACCATCTCTTGCAATAAAATAAGGCCTGAAACATAAAACTCGTTTTGAAGATCTTCTCTTAGTTTTTTTGACAGGTTGGTCATTTCCTCTATGCTTTTGATTTTCTTATTATAAATCCAATCCAAAACCTGTTTGGCCCGATATGCTTCAGAACCAATTACTCTCAAGTATTCATTGAGTTCGTCTTCTGTTATTTCCCTCATATCAATTTTATTCATATTTTTATTTTTGATTATTTGTTTGTTTTGATATTAGCCACCCTTGGCCTCAACCCTTTAGGAGGCTTTCCATTGGGAAAATGTCAAATTCGGCTCTCCTCGCCCCGAATTATGGTTGCGATCACTGGCCACACCGTTGAAATCTTTGTATGAGCAATATTACAACAGATTTATTAGAAAAACATCTGGAAAGCCTGGAGCAGTTCAATGAAAATATCCTTCAAAGCATAACTTCCAGTTTATTAGTGGTGGACAATTAAAACTATATTATTCGAAAAATTCAATAAATCCATGAAAATTAATACCGGTGAAGCTGTTACAGGAAATATTGGTTTAGAAAAAAGGATGGCCTCTACTTTTATCGGAGATGTTGTTAATTTTGCCGATCGCGTTCAGTCTCAATCTAAAGCTGGAGAAATTCTGATTTTCGACTCTACGTTTAGGAAGGTCATAAAGAAAATAGCTGTAAAAAAGTTAATACCGCATTATTTGAAAGGGAAACAAAAAGAGGTTGAGCTTTACAGGATACAGGGGGTCATATAAAAAAAGACTTGAAATATCGTCAGTCATAATACTTAATTTAAATCATCCGGTTCATCAGGAACAGTTTCATCTAAAAATTCATCGGGAATAGAATCTTCATCTTCTTTTTTGTCTAATAAATCTTCTTCGTAACTGATTTCATTGTAAAAGCCATCATTCAACCCGGCAGAAATACAATCCCCACATAAATTCATAGTAGCCCCACCTACGAGAGGTTGATACTTGGTACCACACTCGGAGCACCTCAGCAAACCCATTTTTTAGAATCTCCTAAAAAAGAAAATCTCAACCTTTAAATTACAAATAAAACTCAATGACCAAAAAAATATACATTAAAATTTTCTGCTATTATTTCTACTACTATTTTGTTTTTAAAGCAACCTGCATTTCTCTAAAATATTTTTCAATCCCTTCTAAAATGAAATAGGCCAGCCTTTCCCTGTACTTGCTTGATCTGAGTCTCTTCCCTTCTATAGGATTGCTAACAAACGATGTTTCCACTAAAACACTGGGCATATTGGCTCCGTGCAGCACATAAAAAGGTCCACCCTTTGCGCCTAAATCTTTTACCCTCTTGAATTTTTTTCTCATACCCTGGATTAAGTTATTTTGAACAATTCCAGCTAATTGGCTTGAGTCATTCATTTTCGTATTGGCTACCATATCCGCCAGAATATATTGGACATCATCAATATTAGAACGCGGGACTTTATTTTCCCTCGCGGCAGTTTCTAATGCTCGATCGCTTTTAGCAAAATCAAGATAGTATGTTTCTATCCCTGAAGCATCTTTACGTTTGCTGGCATTTGCGTGAATTGAAATAAAAATATCGGCTTTATTGCCGTTTGCAATCTCTGTTCTCTCCTGTAATGGAATGAATACATCATTATTACGGGTAAGAATGACTTTATAGTCCAATTTTTTTTTTATCAATTTTTTTAATTTAAGAGCAATGTCAAGAACCACATCTTTTTCTAAAAGTCCCTTTATTCCTTTTGCGCCACGATCCTTACCCCCATGCCCGGGATCAATAACAATGATCTTTTTTGCTATTATCCGGTTGGGCACCCGTGAGTTATCGAACGAAGATAGTTCATTAAGTCTTTCAACCGCCAACTTATACATATCTCCCTTTGAAAATTTCGTAGTTATTTTTGTATAAGCTTTTTTTGCTTTATAATATTTCCTTAAGTCATAAAAATATATATCACCAGTACGGAATAATGCATCATCTGCCAGGCTGCTGCTTGAATATTTCTTGACAACCATACTATAGTGTTGGATAGACGAGTTCAGGTCTTTCCTCATGCCAAACTTTTTAAAGGAATCATAGTAAAGCATTCCAGCAGTGAAAAGAGCGTCATCAGCAAATGAACTGCTGGGAAAGCGCCGGGAAACCGAGAGAAACTTATTTATATTTTTTGTCCAGCCGGATTTAATCGCTTGTTTTCTCTTGGAGCCTTTTAAGGAGTAATAGTCGTTCCTGGCGTTATTATATAGAGTTTCCGCCGTTTCTTTTGCATAGGCTAAGGATGGAAAATATGAAAGAGAAAAGAAAAATATTATGAAAACTATAAAAGAAAAAGCAGCATTAACCATAGAATGAAAATATAGCATTCATTATAAATAAGTCAAGATGCAGTAAAGATCAATTATTGGTCACTCGTTTCAAGGTTAGTGTTCAGCAGTCAGCTATAAGAGGTCAACAAGAGATGATAAAGCAACAATTATAAGTAAGAATATTTTCTGCAAATGAATACCCATGTTTTTATATTTTCCTGTTGCAGCAGAAAGCTGACAACTGATGGGTGAACGTTTATCCTTACGTTTTGCGGATTAAATACTCGAAAGTTTCAATCGTTTGAGCCCCGAACCAATTACGGGCACCTACAACTCGAGTTAATATACGGCCTGACTTATCAATAATAAAAGAAGATGGAAGCGCATTAACCATATAAATCCTCTGGATTCGTCCATCCGGTGAAAGAAGAATCGGAAATGTAAGTTCCAGTTCTTTGACAAATGGTTTAACAACTGGTTCTCCCTGACGGTCGATACTGACTGCAAGTATGACAAGATCTTCTTTTTTAAATTTACGGTAAAGCTTTTCCATGTCCGGCATTTCAATTCGGCACGGACCACACCATGTTGCCCATATATTCAAAAATACTACTTTGCCTCTGAATTGAGAAAGGGAAACAGGTTTGCCATTCATATCAGAAAAAGTAAAATCAGGAGCCATAAATCCTTCTTGAGGAGCAATTTCTTCAGATAACGGTTTTGCTTGCTTTACATTATTGTTCCCGGATGACTGGTTTTTTGCGGATTCATATTTGGAAAAGAAAGCAAGCACATTTTCGTGCTTCATAAAGAAACCGCTGACAAGTAAAAATAATGTAAAAGCGCCAAATGAATAAAAAACAACTCTATATCGGGAATTTAACATAGCTTATTCCATAATGCGGCCAAGAGGCCGAAACCGAATAGGGCTTCCGCCCAGTACACTTCCCTTTTACGTGCGGCAGCGGCTAAGATTTGCTTCAAGGGAATCGACGTGAAGCCTTATAATATACATAGCGGCAAATACAATTAAAAACGCAATTATAGATACCTCTAGGGTCAGCATCATTTCAGGAGCCAGGCCTGAATTTTTTCCACCGTCTGTTACCACCGGGTGCATAATCTTTCCCCACAGCTTTATTGAATAATGAACAAGGGGAACGTCAATAAAGCCGATAATTCCGTATACCGAAGCATAACGCGCTGTGGTAACAGGATTTTCCATTACATGCCGCAAGATCAAGTAGCCGACATAAATAACCAGAAGAACCAGCGCCAAAGTCAGACGGGGTTCCCATATCCACCATGCTCCCCACCTCTGTTTTCCCCAAATCATACCTGTTATGATCATGAGAGCGCAAAAATGAACACCCAGGTCGGCGCCCACTTTTGCCCATCTGTCAAAACGCAGGTCCCGTTTCCACAAATACAGTATGCTGCCTGCAAAGGTGATAAAAAAACCGACGTAAGACATAAAAGCAGCCGCCACATGGAAATAAATAATACGGTATGTAGCAGGCTCTCCCTTTGCGTCCGGTGACCAGATAAGAGCCATGTAAAGGGCAACTGAAATGAAAAGAAGAGCAAACCCGATTAAGCAGAGCCGCGCTTTGGAGCTGTCTAATTTGGATATCGACTTTTGATCGTTGCTCAAACATCCGGCCTCTTTCACAAGACGTCCACATTTCAAGTTTACCCGCACTATATACCCGATCATTATAAGGAGTAAAAATCCATAAGCGGACAAAAGATAACTCATATTACTCCTCTAAAGTATATTCAAAAATCAAAAATGAGACTGATATGAATATAATATCAAAGGCTATGAGCAGTTTCAACCATGACATAATGTCCGCTATTTGTTTTCCATACAATAAAGCCCCGGTGGATTGCACTGCCGCGATGACAACCGGCAAAATCAGTGGATATAAGAGAACGGGCAACATGTATCTTAATTTTGCTGAAGCGGCGGACATTGCAGAAAGTAATGTTCCGCATGCCGTAAACCCCAATGTTCCCAAAAATGTGATAAGAACTATTCCTGGTATGTTTTGAATAGGCAAATTAAAAAAAACGATAAAAACGGGAAAGATAAATATTTCCATAATGGTCATAAAGATAAAATTACCGGTCATTTTACCGAAGTAAATTGCGCTTCGGTCTATTGGCATGGACATAATCCCAAAAATGCAATCGTTTTCTTTTTCATTTAAAAAGGAGCGGTTCAAACCAATAGTTCCGGCAAATATAATTGCTATCCACAAAACTCCCGGGGCAACATCAATGGCTTTTACTTTGCCAAGGTGAATGGAGAAAATAAAAATAATCAATATTAGAACCGCCAGCATGAACATAGAGATCAACATTTCCCTTGTTCTGAATTCAGACAGGGTATCTTTCCACACAATGGCACTAACATCTTTAAAGTATTTTTTCATAAATCTATTTCCGCTTTTCCACACAATCAAAGTAGATCTGTTCAAACTCTTCCGAAATGATCTCAGGTACAGGTTTTTGAAAAACTATTTTTCCGAAAGCCATAATAATAACTTGATCGCTAACTTCTAAACCCTGTTTTAAATTGTGAGTGGTCATGATTATTGTGTTTTTAGCTGTATGTAACTTTTTAAGTATGCCCGTTAAAATTTTTGTTGCATGTTGATCAAGGCCTGTATAAGGTTCGTCCAGAAAAATAATAGACGGGTTATTCAACATGGCTCTTGCAATAGCAAGCCTTTGCTGCATACCTCTTGAAAAGGTACGCACCGGATCCCGGCGCCTTTGAGACAAGTCCACTTCATTCAATAATTCTTCGATACGGGTTTCCAAGTTGGATAAACCATGCAGTTTTCCATAGAACTTGAGGTTTTCATAGGGAGTAAGATTATTATAGGAAAATGTATTATGGGATATTAGACCTATCTTACTGCGAATTTTTTCCCCTCCTTCCGCAACATCAATCCCATTGACAAATGCATTCCCCGAAGAAGTCTTGATTAAAGTGGAGAGGATTTTGATTAGTGTGGTTTTACCGGCTCCGTTGGGCCCAAAAATCGTGAGAAAACTACCATAAGGTACTTTTAAATTTATTTCATTCAACGCGTCGATATGGCCGAATGAACGTTTCAGTTTTTTTGTTTCTATAGCCCACCTGTTCTCCATTGTAAAACCATTTTAAAAAGTGATAATAACAAGCAATTGATTAAAGCACACAGGGATTAGAGCAAGTACGAGAGTTGAGGTTTAGAATATAATTATTATTTGGAGCTTGTCATTTAAGATTTATCTCTATTTTTATACTTCGCCACTATCGCTTTCTCTGTTTTTGTTTTTCCCATACAAGCAATACAGGACTGGCAATGAATATAGATGAATACGTACCTACAAAAACACCAATCATAAGAGCAAACGAGAAATCATGGATAACCTCTCCCCCTAAGAAAAATAGTGCCAAAACCACAATAAGCGTCGTTAATGAAGTTAATATTGTTCTGCTTAAAGTCTGATTTATACTGAAATTGATAACATGTTCAAAATTTTTCTTTCTTATCTTTCTCAGGTTTTCTCTAATCCTGTCAAATACCACTATGGTATCGTTTAAAGAATATCCAACGATTGTTAAAAAAGCAGCTATAATGGGAAGGGAAAATTCCTTATCAAATAACAAAAAAAATGCGGTAGTAACCAGGATGTCGTGAATAAGCGCGATAATGGCAGCAACAGCAAAGCGGAACTCAAAACGCCAGGATATGTAAATAATAATCCCGATCAAAGCATAAAAAATGGACAGAATAGCCTTCTCTCTTAAATCACGACCGACTTTTGGGCCTACCATTTCCACACGAACGACCTCAAAACTTTCCGGAGCAAAATCTTTTTCAAGCTGACTTTTAACAGTCACATTAAAGTCTTCCAGAGCTTCCGAAAATCGCTCTGTATTGATCAGAATATCTCTATCAGAGCCAAATTGCTGTATGCTGCTACTTCCCATACCTAATTGGTGGAATGATACCCGAATTTTATCAATAGAGACCTTTTCTTTAAACTGAAGTTGGATTAAAGTGCCGCCAGAAAAATCAATACCAAGTTTCAAACCACCTTTTACAATAAACAAAATAAGACCGATTATTATAATAAAAAAAGATAAAAACATAGCCCACCTTTTTTTACCAACAAAATCAATCGAGATGTCACTTTTTAAAATTTTCATGTTGTATTCATTTGAATTTATTTGCTATACACTCATGATAGGAGGGTTAATATACCAGAAAATAGGTGGAGATTAAAGAAAATTTTGTGCGATAGGGGCTCTCTTTATCTTGAACAGCACGATGAAGGGAAAAGTGCGAATGAGCTCTTATGGCAATTGTTGTAGTAATTAATACTTTCGAAGCATTTCTGTAGCAAAATCATTTCGGGCAATACTTTCCGAGGCAGAAGCAATTATTTCGCCTATCCTTATGTCGACAAAATTTAAGTTGACGTCCATATTTGCGCCAATGTCAATTATCCTGCCTGCAATTATAATTTCAATCTAAAGAGCATCTCCCAGTTCATTTAGAGTAGAAACCTCAAAACTACTGAACCCAGTACGCAACCTATTCATTGCAACCAACAAATCTAGCTCTTGGAGTCAGCTTGAAATATTCATTTTTAGAAATTTCATTAGCTCTTTTTAAACTGATGTATCGGCCTAATTCCGAGACTTTGTCTGTGTGATCTACTAAATTCAAAACTGCAACTTTATTGATTATAAAATTTTAACTTTCTTCTTCTCTTTCTATTTGGTCTATCAAATGATTTACCATAGAGCGGGCCTTTTTTTCGTAGTAGCGTGTATTTGTTTTTGAATCGAATATTTTTTTTAACTATCAGAAGGTGAAGAAAAAGTGCCGCAGCCTTATAACAATAGAACAAATACCCACAAGATAAATATTTTTTTCATTTTTACATTCCTTTAATTTAAAGGCACATTTTGGGGGATTTGTTTATTAGCAATTTTATCAATTTGCGTTTTTGCAGCAGAGCGTTTTTCTTTATGTTTTACAACAGTTTTAAGGGGATTACGTATCAGAGCTGCTTTTAGCACTTCGTCCATATTTTGTACTAAAGTTATTTTAAGAGCCTTTTTTATTTTTACTGGAATTTCTTCGAGGTCTTTTTTGTTTTCCATTGGAATAATAACATTAGATATTTTACCTCTATGTGCCGCAAGTAACTTCTCTTTTAACCCACCAATGGGGAGGACTCTGCCCTGTAAGGTTATCTCACCAGTCATCGCCAAATAATTTTTTACCGGAATCCTGGTTAAGGCAGAAACTATGGCTGTTGCCATGGTAATGCCGGCAGAGGGCCCATCTTTCGGGATAGCTCCTTCCGGGATATGAATATGTATATCATTTTTTTGATAAAAACTTTTGGGGAGGCTAAGTTCCTTGGCTTTAGAGCGGACATAGCTCAATGCCGCCTGTGCAGATTCCTGCATAACATCTCCCAGTTTTCCTGTAAAGGTGGGTTTCCCTTTCCCCTCAACTATAAGAACTTCAGTAATCAGCAACTCTCCTCCCACCTCTGTCCACGCTAAACCTGTGGCCAGGCCGATTTTATTTACTTTTTCTTTTTTTCCATATCGAAATTTTTGGACACCTAAAAAGCTTTGTAATTTCTTTGAGTTAACGATTGATTTGGTTGATTTCCCTTTTGTAGCAACTTTTTTTGCTGTTTTACGACATATTGTTGCTATCTCCCGTTCTAGGTTTCTGACTCCTGCTTCTTTGGTATAATGTTGAATAATTTTTCTTATAGCATTTCTTAAAAATTCGATATTCTTTTCGTTAAGACCATGCTCGGGTATTTTCTTCGGAATTAGAAACCGTTCTGCTATCTTTATTTTTTCGTCTTCTGTATATCCGGAAATTCTCAATATTTCCATCCTATCCTGTAATGGCTGAGGAATGGGATGAAGGAGATTTGCAGTTGTAATGAACAATACTTCAGACAAATCATAATCTACCTCGAGATAATGATCGTTAAAGTTGCAGTTTTGTTCCGGGTCGAGAACCTCAAGTAATGCGGAAGATGGATCGCCTCTAAAGTCAGTACTCATTTTATCGATTTCATCCATCATAAAAACCGGATTTTTAGTTCCTGCTTTTTTTATCGACTGGATGATTTTTCCAGGTAAGGCGCCAATATAAGTTCTTCTGTGCCCCCTGATTTCCGCCTCATCTCTGACACCTCCCAAAGAAACCCGTACAAATTTCCGGCCAAGTGCGTGCGCAATAGACTTGCCTAAAGAAGTCTTACCCACTCCAGGTGGCCCCACAAAACAAAGTATAGGGCCATTCATTTTATCTACCAATTTTCTGACTGAAAGATATTCCAATATCCGTTCCTTGATTTTCTGCAAACCATAATGGTCTTCATCAAGTATTTTTGATGCCTGACTGATATCAATTTTATCTCTTGTTCCTGGTTTCCATGGTATATCAATCAACCAGTCAACATAATTTCTAACTACAGTTCCCTCAGCAGACATGGGGGGCATTAATTCCAATCTTTTAAGTTCTTTTTGGGCTTTTTCATATACCCCTTTTGGCATTCCTGCTTTTTTTATTTTGTCAGCAAGCTCTTGGATTTCTGATTTTTCATCACCTTTTCCCAATTCTTTCTGGAGGGCTCTGATTTGCTCAGAGAGGTAGTATTCTTTCTGGCTTTTTTCCATTTGCTGTTTGACTCTGTTTCTGACTTTCTTTTCAATTCTTAAAATTTCAAGCTCATTGAGCATAAAATCAATGAGTTTATCCAACCGTCCCTTTGGGTTCATCGTTTCTAATAGCTCTTGCTTTTCATGTGTTTTCAAATCTAATTGTGCTGCTAAAGTATCCGCAAAAATATCAGGTTCAGAAACAGAATTTAGAGTTTTTACTACTTCTAAAGGGACACGTTGATTAAGTTTTGAATATTGCTCAAAAATCGAATTTGCGCTACGCATCAGCGCAGTAGCTTGAACAGAATTTTCTCGCTCGGTTTCCAGCGGAATTGCGGTTACTTCAAAGAATGTAGAATTTTTAAGAAATAACTCAATCTTTACTCGCTGGATTCCCTCAATTAAAACTTTTACAGTCCCATCTGATTGCTTTAATATCTGAAGAACATTGGCGATTGTGCCGATCTCATGAATTTCCTCAGGAAGCGGATCATTTTTTTTGGCCTTTTTTTGAGCTGCAAGGATTATTTTTTTATCAACAGCCATGGCGTGATCCAACGCCTTTATAGAGCATTCCCTCCCGACAAAAAGGGGAATAATCATTTTAGGAAACACAACAATATCTCTAAGGGGAAGGAGTGGTAAAGTTATTTGTTTAGTTTTTTTTTGCTCTTTTTTTTTCATGGTTTTTTATGCTCTAAGCGGTTTTAACTTCTTTTTTTTCATACAACAACATAGGGGATTCTTTTTTCGTAACAACTTTTTCATTGACCACACATTCTATAATTTCAGGTTGTGATGGAATTTCATACATGATATCCAGCATAATTTCTTCCATAATTGATCGCAATCCTCGAGCACCTGTTTTTCTTTTCATGGCCATTTTAGCAATAGCTTTTAAAGCATCATCGGTAAATTTAAGTTTCACTTTATCTAAATCGAAAAATTTTTGATATTGTTTTACCAAAGCATTTTTTGGCTTTGTTAAAATATCAAACAAAGCCTTTTCATCAAGGTCATCAAGAGAGGAAACTACTGGTAATCGCCCTATAAATTCCGGGATAAGCCCATATTTTAAAAGGTCTTCCGATGAAATACGGGATAATATCTCACCAATATTCTTTTCTTCTCTGGTTTTAATTATAGCGCCGAAACCAACACTCCTTTTCCCAATACGATTCTCTATAATCTTATCCAACCCTATAAAAGCTCCTCCACATATAAAAAGAATATTAGTCGTATCTACCTGCAGAAAATCCTGATGCGGGTGCTTTCTCCCCCCCTGTGGAGGAACAGACGCTATAGTACCTTCTATAATTTTTAAAAGCGCGTGTTGTACTCCTTCACCAGATACATCTCTAGTTATAGAAGGGTTCTCAGATTTTCGACTAATTTTATCGATTTCATCAATATAAATTATTCCCCGTTCTGCTTTTTCTACATTATAGTCAGAATCCTGAAGGAGCTTCAGGATGATATTTTCCACATCTTCACCAACATACCCAGCTTCGGTTAAAGTGGTTGCATCTACAATTGTGAATGGGACCTCCAGTACTCTTGCCAGGGTTTGTGCTAAAAATGTTTTACCTGACCCTGTAGGTCCGACAAGCAGAATATTGCTTTTATGGAGTTCAATGTCATCAGTATCTAAAGGAGCATCAATTCTTTTATAATGATTATGAACTGCTACTGAAAGGACTCTTTTGGAAGATTCCTGACCAATGACATACTGATCCAAAATTTCTTTGATTTCTTTAGGTTTCGGCAGGCGTTGAAGCTCGGCACTTTTTTCCTGAGTCCACTCCTCCACCATGATTCCATTACATAACTCAATACATTCATCACAAATATATACAGTTGGTCCTGCAATTAGCTTTCTTACTTCTTCAGGAGCCTTTCCACAAAAAGAACACCTCAACGATCCATCAGATCCGGAACCAGAGTTACATTTTCTAATCATTTTTTCCTCTCCTTGCTGCTTGATGTTTTTGACATAGCATTTCTCGAAGAGATAACCTCATCCACAATTCCGTATTTTTTAGCATCCTCTCCGGACATAAAAAAATCTCTATCCGTATCAGATCTAATTTTTTTCAAAGGCTGTCCCGTATGCTCAGATAATATTTTGTCAAGAGTATCACGCATTCTTAGAATTTCCTTAGCATGGATATCTATATCAACGCTTTGACCCTGAAAGCCTCCGGAAGGTTGGTGTATCATAATTCGCGAGTTTGTAAGAGCAAATCGCTTCCCTTTTGTTCCGGCTGCAAGTAATAAAGCCCCCATGCTGGATGCTTGACCTATACAAATAGTCTGAATATCCGGTTTGACATACAACATTGTGTCATAAACAGCCATTCCGGATGTTACAGTGCCACCCGGAGAGTTTATATAAATATAAATATCCTGTTCCGGTTCTTCAGCTTCTAAAAATAACAATTGGGCAATTATTAAATTTGCTATATGGTCATCAATCGCGGATCCAAGAAAAATAATCCGATCTTTCAGCAGCCTTGAATAAATATCATAAGCACGTTCGCCACGACTTGTTTGCTCCACAACCATTGGTATTAAAGTCATTGTCTGATTTTCCCCCTTAAAATCATTTTAGCTTGATTATGATGGAGTATCAAGTTCATTCCTATCAACTAAAACTTCTTTTATCGTTAGTTTGGACAATATAACATCCATGGTTTTTTTTCTTTGCAGTCCGTTCAAAAAGTTATTGTATGAATTATCTTTTTGCATGGAAACTCTTAACTTTTCTTTTGCCATTTTTTTCTCCGCCGCAATTTTTTCCAATTCCCTCTCAATTTCAGTTTTGTCTATTTCAATTTTTTCTATTTCTGAAATTTTTTGCCGAATCAACTCTCCCTTAACAACCCTCACAGCATCCTCACTAAACTCCTCTCTTTCAATTTTCATACTGTCATCTTTCATTCCCCGGAGACGCATGTTATCTTTAAAATCTTTAGCCATAAAATTGATCTGATCTTCAATAAGGACTTGAGGAATTTCAAAAGGATTCATTTCAATTAATTTATTTATGACATCCAGATAGAGAGTAGTATCAGACATCGCTTCCCCTCTTTTCTCCTGATGCTGCCGTATTTCTTCCCTTAATTCAGCTACAGTTTTTTCTTTTCCCATCTCATTTTTTATAAACTCATCGGTAATCTCAGAAAGTTTCTTGATTTTGATTTCATTGACTTTGACTTTAAAAAGCACCTTTTTATTAGCCAGATCTTTATTTGCATGGCTGGCTGGGTAAGTTACTGTAAACTCTTTTTCCACATTTTTATTCAAACCGATAAAGCCTTTTTCAAAATCCTCTAATAAATTGTTTGCCCCTATTATCAGGGAATAATTTTTTGTTTCTTCCTTCTGGACAGAGGAACCATCGACAAAACCCTTAAAATCCACAACAACAAGATCACCTTCCTTTGCCGGGCGGCTGGTTACCTCTTCAAAAGTAGCATATCGATTCTTTATATAGTCAAACTCTCTTTCTATATCTTCATCAGTAATTTTTGCAATCTTTTTTGTAAATTTCAATCCTTCATATTTTTTTATTTCAAAAGGAGGAATAATTTCTATGGTAGCCGAAAAAGTTATCGGTGAATTTTCTTCATGTTTAATATTTTCAAGCTTTGGAGAACCGACCGGTTTTAGATCTTTTTCTTCCACAGCCTTATAGTAAGCTTCCGGAATAATCTTATTAAGCACATCACCTTTGACACGGTCATGGTATAATTTTTTAAGGTAGCTTTTTGGGATTTTCCCTTTTCTAAAACCAGGAACTTTCACTTTTTTACCAAGTTCACGGTAGGCATCTTCCTCTTCCTGCGAGAATATTTCCAAAGGAATTTCTATCTTCAACTGCTTTGTGTAGGGGCCAATTTCTTTAATATCGATTTTCATTATGTCTCTTAATAAATTTTCACTGCGAGAGGGGGGAGTCGAACCCCCACGGTTGCCCACTGGGTCCTAAACCCAGCGCGTCTACCAGTTCCGCCACCCTCGCTACTTAAGGGTCTTTCACTAAATATTTAGTTTAAAATAATTTCTCAAAGTCAATCGTCAGATTCGTACTTTAAAAGTTAATTTTACTTTTATCATTTTTACATTTCATTGTCAATTAACCGAATTTATTGACCTCTTGAAATTTCTTTATTAGAATTGATAAATTAAAATTTCATATAAAAATATTTATCGGATAGCAATGTCATTTTTTTTCCATATAAATGATGAAAAAAAATTTGGGCTTCCTTTTTTCATTTCTTTTATTTTTATTTTGTTTCTTACAGCCTCATGCGCCTTTACCAAGTCAAGAGTTACCAAACAAACATTTAAAAAAGGGAAACAAATCGTAAGAATTGTTGAAAAAGATATAGATGCTCATTACCTTTCGAAAAAGAAATTGGAGCATCCTCACATCTTTGCAGAGGCAAAAATCTTTGATAACTTAACATCCCTTAAGTATAAAAGACTTGCTTTACTCAGCAGAGAAGAAGACGTTTTTGACAAAAAATTAGCTAAGGAGATCAGTTCTCTTTTAGTAAATGCTTTCAAAAGAGCGAGTAAAAATGATTTTATTGAAGTTGATGCCAAGTCTCCTAAAGGCCGCATTTTAGGGGATGTTTTTATTTTTAAAAGAAAACTTAATTGGAAATTCAAAATTATTAATGGCGCTTCCTATGAAAGACGGAATTCAAAGGATTACCTCGACGGATGGAAAATTGTTCTCCAAAAAGGTCAAAAATATTATGGTAAAAAGGAACTATTTGGTGTCAGGGTAGCAAAGAACTGGATTATTTGTCCGGTTGATAAAACCTGGTCTAATGTTACCCTTCCCAGTAAAGGCGATCAAAAAGTAGACACCTATAATAAATTAAATGGTGAATCAGGCACGGATATTTTAGAAACTCTTCCAAAAGAGCAATCGAAAAAAGGCGTTTCTTCAACTCAGAAAGAAATTGAATCCAAATTCCTTCGACTGAAAAAACTTGTGCAAAAAGGACTCATTACAAAAGAAGAATATAAAGCCAAAAAACGGGAGCTACTGGAAGAATATTTTTAACTTGTAACCATACTACGTTTATTCTACGTGTTGTACTCTTACGAAGAGATTAAAATTCAAAACATTAATTTGGCTAAAAGACCTTTCAGCTTTTCTTTCCCTGAATTTGATCAAAAACTATTTGATTCGATTTCAAGCATTGGTCTTGCGAACCCACCAATAATTTTACCTGCTTGCGTTAATAGCACAGATAAACAAAAAAAAAATACTAATAAATTTTATGTTGTATCTGGACTCAGAAGAATCCTGGCCTGTAAAAAATTAGGAATAAAGACCCTGCCATGTTCCATTATTAAAGAAAATACATGGGATTGCGAAAAATTTATTCTTTTAAGCCTTAAAATCAACCTGTCACATAGAGAGTTCAATGATATTGAAAAAGCCAATCTTTTTAAGTTGCTCAAAGAATCAGGCATTCCTCAAAAAAAAATAATAAGAAAATATATGCCGTATCTCAACCTGGAAAAGAGCAGGAAAATCTACGAAGATATCATAAGTCTTTATTCACTGGATACTGTAAGCAAGATGAGAATTATCGAATGGAAACTTCCTTTAAATATTTCTGCAGTATTAGCAAGGTATCAGAAATCCGATAGAGCTGCTGTAATGAAAATAGCTGAAATATTAAAACCAGGCATAAACCGTTTGAAGGAAATTATCATGTTTTTAGAAGAGATTGCTTTAATACAAAAGTGCTCCATATTAGATATTATTAAGCAATATCTCGTAAGCATGGTTAAAAATTCTACAATATGCAGAAAAGAACGAACAGAAATGGTAAGGCAAAAATTAAAGGGACTAAGATATCCGCAACTGGCAAGAATGGAAAGGAAATGGAATAAATGCATAAAAGAACTTCATCTGCCACAGGATATAAAAATAATTCCACCCCTTTCTTTTGAAGGAAAAAAGATAAAACTGGAAATTTCATTTTCTAATAAAGATACCTTGTCCCGTTCCCTGTCCAAATTTAATGGGACTTTAATGTCCGGTTCATTAGTGGAACTGATAAATTTAGTTAACGCAAAATAATGAAACTCTCTGTTGTAATCCCAGTTTATAACGAAAAGGCAACTCTCGAAGAAATTGTAAGACGCGTTCAAGCTACTCCAATCGAAAAAGAAATAATTATCGTTGATGATGGTTCAACGGATGGCACAAACAAACTGTTAGAAAACATAGCGAAACCTTCAAGTAACAGTATTCGCATAATTCGTCATAAAACAAACAAAGGCAAAGGGGCTGCTATTATTCGTGGTTTGGAAGAAGTTAAAGGAGATTTAACTATTATACAAGACGCAGATCTGGAATATGATCCCAATGATTATAAAACGCTTCTTGAGTTGTTCAAAAATGATCACGTTCAAGTAGTTTATGGTTCAAGAAATTTAAAAAAAAATGACCGTTCTTCTTTTGCTTTCTATTGGGGAGGCCGGCTTTTGAGCTGGATTACTAATATTATATATGGTTCTAATGTAACCGATGAAGCCACCGGTTATAAAGTTTTCAGAACATCTCTATTAAAAGATTTGGATTTAAAAAGCACCGGATTTGATTTTTGTCCGGAAGTTACTGCCAAAATTCTGCGGCGCAAAATCAAAATTTTTGAAGTTCCTATTTCTTACAATCCAAGACTCTGGCATGAAGGAAAAAAGATCAGGTGGATTGACGGCTTAATAGCCATTTGGGTTTTGGTCAAATACCGCTTTCAGCGTTTCTAAAAAAGCTTTTTGTACTGCAAATTTATAGAACTGTTATTTTAGCACAATTTTTGTTAGCAGCATCAGGGCGGTAGCCTATTTGATTAGCGGCCTTCCATGTCCTCAACCCTTCGGGCGGTTTTCCTTACCGAATTGTGGTCGTGGCTCCTTGGTCGCTTTACGTAAGAAAATTAATTTTGCGCAGTGTATTCTAAACAACTACTATGACTTTAATTAAAGATAGGCGACAGGCAATTTTTCTAATTTTCCTATTTTTTTCAGCATTTAGTATCAGAATTATCTATCTATCAGAATTTCATCACAAAAATCCCTTATTTGACATTATCCCTTCTGCTTTCGATCACTCTAACTTTGACAAAGGAGCAATAAATTTCTCTAAAGGTGATCTATTAGCTCGAAGTTCAAACAATAGTTATGCTCCCTTATATAAATATTTTTTAGGAATAATATACCTGCTTTTCGGCAGAAGTTTTGATGTTATTTACTTAATACAGTTTTCCATGGGGTCTCTCTCCGCAATATTGATCTATTTAATTGCGAAAGAGCATTTCGGTTTTCGTGCCGGTGTAATAGCTTTTACAGGTTTTGCCTTTTACTCTCCTCAAATCATTTACGAAGGTATAATTCTGAGGGCTGCGTTTATATCTTTCTTTGGAGTATTATCATTTTACCTTTTATCCCGTTTAAAATTTTCTTTAAGTACAGCCAATTTGATAATTTCTGCTCTGGCCCTGTCATTATTCATTCAGGGTAGGCCTAATGTGATACTTTGCCTCCCCTTTGTGTTTGTTTTTTTGCATAAAAACATTCGCTTTCTTAAACCGGAAGAACGAATCAGGTACTGGCTAACTTTTACGGTCACACTTTTATTATCGTTTATACCATTACTTGTTCAATGTTACCTGGTTCATGACAAATTTGTTTTTTTTGATGCCAGCGGACCGCATACTTTTATTTCCGGGAATATTATCTCTTACTCAGGGGTGGGGTTTGATCAGGCTATCGTTGAAAATTACAGAAGGAAAAATATATTAGGCTACTTATCTAATATCGATTTTTTGTTTCATCATATTTTAAACGATTTCTCAGGGTTTATTAAATTATATCTTCGAAAGCTGTATTATTTTTTCAATGATTTTGAAGCGCCAACAAATATTTCTATTTATCTTTATCGAAAATTATCTGCTATTTTACCGCTCTTGTTAGGACATTTTTCTTTATACTCTTCTTTGGGGCTCATGGGATTATTGCTGGCAATAAAAAATAAAAAACAGACCTTTTTATTGTATTCTTATATCTTTTCATTATCCGTATCCGTGATAATTTTTCTCAATGAATCAAGATATCGTATTCCGGTTGTCCCGTACTTTATCATTTTCAGTTCATATACTATCCACTTAACTATTTCCTGGATATCTCAGAAGAAATTCAAAAATACTATTATAGCAGTATCCATAGCTATTACCCTTTTCACAGTTTTCCTTGAACCTAAAGCTAATGTGGTGGATCGAATCCGGGCGGAAGATTACAACAACATGGCAACAGCGTGGAAAGAAAAAGGTAATTTAGAAAAGGCTGTCAGCTATTTGGATAAGGCAATTGCTACTGATCCATTTTTTTCTTTTAGTTATTTTAATAAAGGACAGTATTTTTTAAAGAAACAGGACTGGGAAAATGCAATATTTTATTTTGAAAAAGCATTCTTTTTTAATAAGGGGCATATTGAATCAAAAAACAAATTAATGATTGCATTATTTGGTTTAGGAGATCAATATTTAAAAAAGGAAAAGTATAAAAATGCTATTGGTATTTATTCAAAAATTCAAATGTTAGATTCGCAAAATATTGACGCATTACTTAATATGGGCGTCTGCTATGCATATATGGGGGAAGAAAGCGAGGCAAAAAAATTATTCGAGTCTATTTTGAAAATTGACCCGGATCATTCTGCAGCAAAAACCAATCTTGGTCTTTTATAATAAAAAATTAAATTCTATTGGACCAAAGATTTCAATTATCATTATTATCTTTTCCGTCATGACGCACCACTAAAAAGTAAAACGCAATTAAAGTTGCTATAGCCAATCCTAATTTTATGTAAATTTCTTGATAATCCATAACTCAACGGAGCAGCAACCACAATTCAGTAAGGAAAACCGAATTGGACGGATTCCGAAGGAAGGCCGCCCGAAGGGTTAAGGCCAGGGATGGACGAAATCAAATGGGCTGCCACCCGGTTTCCTAACGAAAATTGTGCAGAGCTAATCTCAGCTTTGCTAAATTTTACAGATTTGCAATAGAGAGAGATTTACTTTTCTCTTGATAAATTTAAATTGTCCCTGGTTTTCAAAAACGCTTTGGGGAAAACCATATCCCACAGCAATAAGCTGACGCCGATAGTAATACATGAATCCGCAACATTAAAAGCCGGCCAGTAATGTTGATACCAGTGAAAATATAAAAAGTCTATTACCTCGCCGTAAAAAGCACGGTCAATAAAATTTCCTATGGCGCCGCTCATAATCAAGGCAAAAGAAACAAGTGTTAAACGTTGATTTTCAGGGGTTTTATAATAGTAGAACATAATTATTCCTATAGCAACAACTGAGATAAGCACAAAAAAAAGAGTTAACCATGGACTTTTAAAACCGGACAAAATGCCGAAAGCAGCTCCTGAGTTTCGAATATATGTAATCTGGAAGAAATTTTTTATTACTTGTATTGATTGGTGCAATTCCATATTTGAATCTATATAAAGTTTAGTGGCCTGATCTAGAAAAACCATTCCAACTATAATCAGTAACAGTGTCTTATACTTTTTGCTCATCCCAAATTTTCCTTACAACGACGACATATGGCAGGATGACTGCTATCCTTTCCTACAGATTCACTAAAAGTCCAGCACCTCTCACATTTTTCTCCAGGAGCCTTGTAAACTAATATTTCCAGACCTTTAATTTCTTCACTGTTAAAAACAATTGATTTTGATTTACTTTCTCCATCATTAGCCCTATTTCCACAAATTTTTTCCACTCCAGAGACAATAAAAATTGTTTTTAATTCCTCTGTTTCTAATGGAATCTGATTATTCAAGTTTCCAGACAAACTTAGCGTGACTAGAGCATCTAGGGAATGGCCGATGACTTTATCGCGACGTGCTATTTCCAGAGCTTTTGAAACCTCCTTTCTTAAAAGAATAACCTGCTCCCATTTTTTTGATAGAGCATCGTTGATATAACTTTTTTTAACTTCCGGGAAAAAAGCCATATGAATTGACGACGGTTCACTTCCATTTTTTGGCAAATATCCCCAAACCTCCTCAGCAGTAAATGAAAGGACAGGAGATATCAATTTTGTCAGAGCGCAGATTAATTCATACATAGTTGTCTGAGCCGCTCTCCTTCCAGGGGAATCTTTTTGGAATGTATACAAACGGTCCTTAAGAATATCGAGGTAAAGTGAACTCAAGTCTACAGTACAAAAATTATGGAGTGTATGGTAAAAAACATGAAATTCAAAATTCTTAAAGGCATTCTGAACCTTACAGACAACATCCTGAAGCCGATGGAGAATCAGTCTATCAATTTCAAAGAGGTCTTCATAATTCACCTGGTGTTGTTGAGGGTTAAAATCATATAAATTTCCAAGGATATACCTAATGGTATTTCGAATTTTTCTATATGCTTCGGTTAGACGTTTAAGAATTTCATCAGAAATCTTGATATCTTCCCGATAATTTTCTGACGCGACCCATAACCTCAGCACTTCTGCTCCACTTTTTTTAATAACCTGATCCGGGGTGATAACATTTCCCGCCGATTTCGACATTTTTTTTCCTTCTCCATCCACCACATAACCATGAGTCAAAACAGTTTTATATGGCGCCTTCCCACGGGTTCCGATAGAAGTCAATAAAGAACTTTGAAACCAGCCCCTGTGTTGATCACTACCTTCAAGGTAAAGGTCTGCCGGCCAGAGAAGATCGTCATTTTTTTCAACCACTGCCGCTTGACTCACGCCCGAATCGAACCAGACATCCAGAATATCCGTTTCTTTCTGGAAATCTTTACTTCCGCATTTGGAACATGTTGTTCCGTTCGGCAATAGATCCGAAACATCCTTCTCAAACCATATATCGGTTCCATCTTTTTCAACCATTTCCGCAATATGTTCCGAGATTTCTTTGCTCTTTAGAAACTCCTTACATCCTTTGCAACAAAAAGCAATGATAGGAACCCCCCATGCTCGTTGCCTGGACACACACCAATCCGGCCGGCTTTCCACCATTTCATAAATCCTGTCCATTCCCCACTCCGGAACCCATTTTGTTTTTTTTATTTCTTCCAAGGCTTTTTGTCGAAGCCCGCTTATCTCCATAGAAATAAACCACTGAGAAGTAGCCCTGAACAGGATAGGGCTTTTACATCGCCAGCAGTGAGGGTAGGAATGAGTGGTTTTTTCTTCCTTTAATAAATATCCGTTTTCCGATAATTTTTTATTAATTTCAGAATTGGCCTTCCACACATTCATCCCGCCAAACTGTTCCACGGATTCGATAAAAAAACCGCCATCATCCACAGGGTTATAAATATCTAGGCCATATTTCATGCCAATTTCATAGTCCTCCTGTCCATGTCCCGGAGCAGTATGAACTGCACCTGTCCCTTGTTCCAATGTGGCGTGTTCTCCCAAAATCACCGGCGACTTTCTATCTATTAAGGGATGGCGGCAAACAATTCCTTCCAACGCTTCACCCCTAAAGGTTTGAAGTGTTTTAAAAGACTTAATATCACATTTTTCCATAACAGGATTTACCAGTTTCTCGGCAATTATAAATACCTCTTTCCCTGCCTCAATTGCTGAATATTTTAGTTTTGGATGAAGGCAAATAGCTAAATTGGCCGGTAATGTCCAGGGAGTCGTGGTCCAAATTATCACTGAAACGGGTTTACCTTTTAATTTCGGAAATTTATTTTCGAGATCATCTTGAACCGGAAACCTCACATAGATAGAAGGGGATTCATGATCAGCGTATTCCACTTCTGCCTCAGCCAGAGCTGTCCGGCAGCGGGCACACCAATGAATAGGTTTAAGTCCTTTGTAAAGGCTTTTATTTTTTATAAACTTTCCAAGCTCTCTAACTATGGCTGCTTCGTAAGAAAAATTCATGGTAAGATAGGGATTCTCCCAATCTCCTAATACACCCAAACGTTTGAATTCGGATCTCTGAATGTTTATGAATTTTTCAGCAAACTCACGACACAATTTTCTGAATTTGCTCTTAGTAATATCTTTTTTTTTGGATCCAAGTTGTTTTTCAACTTGATGCTCTATTGGAAGGCCATGGCAATCCCACCCCGGAACATAAGGAGCATCGAACCCTTCCATATTTTTTGATTTGACCACAAAATCTTTAAGAATTTTATTAAGTGCTGTCCCTGCATGGATATGGCCATTAGCATAAGGGGGACCATCATGAAGGATATACTTGGGTTTGCCATTTCTATGTTGCCTGATTTTTGCGTACAATTTTTCCGATTCCCATTTTTTCAGAATCTCAGGCTCTAATTGAGCCAAGTTTGCTTTCATTGGGAAATTGGTTTTAGGAAGGTTTAAAGTTTCCTTGTAATCCATTTTAGTTTGCAAATGACAATAATGATAAATAAAAGGCGGGGGTCAACTCCGCCTTAATTAAACAAAAAGCTCCCTTTTCAGTATCATGGTACTAAGCAAAAATCAAATATAAATATTTAAAATAAAATGCTAAAATAGTTTATACAAAAAGCATTGAAGGTTGCTTTAATCAGTTTCATAAGTATTAAGAAAATAGCTGTTTTTTTGCGAATGTAACCTTCCCCACTATCTGTACCACTTTTCTAAACAAGTAATCGCTATTGAAAAATTCAAAAATTTGAGGTTTTAAATTTATATGTTTGGTATTATTAGTTTTATAGTGTCCATTGGTTAATTAATAAATTTTCAATGTCAAATTTCTTTAGAAACGAGCTTCAAAATCTGAAAAACATTGACCTTTACAGAAAATTAAGATTAGTAGAGGGTGGTCAGGGGTCTTGCGTTTCTATGAATGGGAAAAAGGTTATTCTTCTTTGCTCCAACAATTATCTTGGACTGGCAAATCACCCTTCTGTTAAAAAAGCTGCTAATAAAGCAATTAAAGAGTTTGGATGCGGTTCCGGAGCATCGCGCCTTATTTCTGGGACAATGACACTCCACAGTGAGTTAGAAAAAAAAATAGCACATTTCAAAAACACGAATTCTGCTTTAATTTTTAATTCTGGATACCATGCAAACATAGGCATGCTCTCTGCTTTAATGAAAAAAAAAGATATTGTCTTTTGCGATGAATTAAACCATGCCAGTATTATCGACGGCTGCAGACTCAGCGGGGCGGAAACAACCATTTATCCTCATAAAAATATGGACGCTCTTGAAAGGCATTTAAAAAAATCAAATGGGTACAAAAAGAAACTAATTGTTACGGATGGTGTTTTTAGTATGGATGGTGATATAGCTCCATTAGCTGATATTGTTTTTCTTGCGAAAAAATATTCGGCTTTTACCATGGTGGACGATGCTCATGCCACAGGAGTTTTTGGAAAAAAAGGAAAAGGAACAGCAGAACATTTTAATCTTTCTTCCAATGAAATCGATATTCAGATGGGAACTTTTGGAAAAGCTTTAGGGAGTTTTGGAGCTTATATTGCTGGCAATAATGAATTAATAGATTATTTAATTAACAGGGCCCGGCCTTTTATCTATACAACAGCGCTCCCTCCAGCTGTTTTGGCTGCATCTTTAGCTGCTATTGAAATGATTCAATCAAAACCAGATTTAAGAAAAAAACTCTGGGAAAATGTGGATTATTTTAAAAAAGAGCTTCAAAAAAAAGGGTTTAAAAATTTTGGCAGCCAGAGTCAGATTATACCCATTATTATCGGCAATTCAAAAAAGGTCGTTATGGCAAGTGAATACCTATTTAACAAAGGGGTTTTTGTAGCGGGGATTCGCCCCCCTGCTGTCTCTAGAAAAAAAGAAATGCTCCGAATCACAATTATATCTTCACATACGAGGAAAGATTTGGATTATGCCTTAGATGCACTGCTAAAAATGAAAGAAAAATTTTTAGATTATAGACCTTAACAACAGATTTCACAACGTGGCCAGGGGCCGCAACCAAACATAAATAAGGTGTAAAATCTTCTTTTACCACAAAGACACAGAGGTCACAGAAAAATTATCTAGGGGACAGGGATTAGGTTTCAAGGGATGAATTTTTTTTCTGATCCCTGATAACCAAACGCTAACCCCCAAATTGTTAATCTTTGAATCTCTGTGGTTAATTTACTCCAATAAAAAGCAGTAATAACTAAGGGTTAATTTAAAATCGGATCGGGTGGATAGGTGGAAAGCAAAGCATACTGGCCGCCCATTGATCTTAAAACTTGTCGCCATAGTTTGTCCGGCTCAGGGTGAAAAACAAAGCCTTCTCTACCAGGGCAGACTATCCAGGATTTTATTTTTAATTCTTCATCAAGTTGTCCTGCTGCCCAACCAGCGCTTCCAAGGTAAAGCCGGTAAGAAATGTCTCCCTGAGTTTTATTTGATAATAAATTATTTAAATAATTAACATCTCCTCCTAGGTACACGCCTTCACATATTCTTTCAGCTTTTTCTGAAAGGCCATTATTATTGTGTAAATATAATAGATGATTTGTTTGAACTGGTCCCCCGCTGAACACTTTGTCTTTGTTTTTAGTCGCATTAGGGTTGTTCTTCAACACTTCTGCAATGGATACATTAAGAATTCTATTAACAACTAATCCAAATGCTCCGTCTTCATTATATTCACAAATTAAGACCACGGTTAGATTAAAATTCGGATCCTTTAAACGTGGATTAGCTATAAGAAACGAACCTTTGGTTAGAGTTTTTTGCATGTTGATTTTATTGTCTTAAGTCATTTCTATATAAAGTGCAATGCATCCCGGCGATACAATGGGGAAATTTTGCATTTGTATAGCATAAAATTATTGTAAAAAAAATACTATACAAATGTCAATAGTTCGGATAGACTGACTTTTTATTTTTAATATTTTGACAGGAGAATTTTTTATGAAGTTAAAGTCGTTTATCTCTATTTTAGCCGCAATAAGTATTTTCTTGGCAGGAATATTTTTTTCTGCTTGTAATAAGAAAAGCGACTCTCCATCAAAGACATCCGCAGAAACGGGAAAAACATTTGAAGCAATAGAAAAATTTGAAAAGATAGGGGATGCATCAAGCCCAGAAAGCACATTAAAGTTAATTGATGAAGCTTTAAACTCATTACCCGAAGTAGTTGCAAGCGTAAACGATGTAAAAATAACGAGCAGGCCCATTAAGGCAACTTTACAGAGGTTAAAAGTTCAGGCAAGTCACCAAAATCAAGGGATTAATAAACAGCAGATCAAGCAAATGGTTAACCAAGTCTTAGAGGCGGAAATCCAACGTGAGGTTATGTTTCAGCATGGAAAGAAATTAAAAATTGAAGTTTTGGATAAAGATGTTTCCGATATATTAGACCTGATGAAAAGTAGATTTAATAACGAAGAAGAGTTTTTGAAAGAATTTTCAAAAAGTGGGTTGAACCTTGAAATGTTAAAAAAGCAAATTAGTCAAAATATTGTAGTTACCAGAGTCATTCAAAAAGAGATTCAAGACAAAATTGAAATCAGCGATCAACAAACCTTGGATTTTTATAAAAAAAATGAGAACTCTTTTAAAAATCCGGAATCGGTTCATGCGGCGCATATATTGATTAAAGTAGATAATAAATTTAGTGATAAAGATAAAGAAATCGCAAGAAAAAAAATTGATGATATTTTGATAAAAGCTCAAGAAGGAGAAGATTTTGCCGAGTTAGCAAAACAATACTCTGAGGGACCCAGCGCATCCCGAGGAGGTGATTTAAACAACGTTACCAGAAACCAAATGGTTAAAGAGTTTGAAGACGCTGTTTTCAAGCTAAATGAGGGGGAAATAAGTGATGTTGTTGAAACCCAGTTTGGCTTCCATATCATTAAAGCATATGAGAAAAAAGAAGCTGGTGGTTTAGTTCAGTTTGATCAAGTAAAAGAAAATATTTCGAATTTCTTAAAGCGTTCTGAAGCCGAGCAAAGGACAAAACCTTATATTGAAGATATTGTGGGAAAAGCTGATATAAAAAGGTTTATTTAAGACAGACAGTTAAAAAAATGGTTCAATATGTTTGTAGTAGCCGATGGTTGCACTAACCGGCTCAAAAGTACATTTTGGTTAGAAGAGTCCTATTGTACAATTTAATAACCAACAGAAATTGTTGAAAGCTATATGCCGAATTCTTTTCACCTATAGCGTGGTTGCGGCTGAAAGCTACACAGCAATCCCTATAGTAAACAGTTCCATTTACGACAAACAATCCAGAAAACTTGTTCCAACTAATCCTGGTGTCATGAATTCCTGGTTTGATTTATTTGATAATAATATTCCAAAATTATCCGCTACAGTGGTTCCCAAGTCAGCAAATGTCTGGCGCGTCCCCAGGTCTCCACAATTTTTTGATTGAGGGTTGTATACTAATAAAGGCACATACTCCCTATTATGGTCTGTCCCCGGGAATGTAGGGTCATTACCATGGTCTGCAGAGATTATTAATAGATCATCATCAGTTATTTTTTTTAACAAATCCACAAGCCACCTGTCAAACTGCTCAAGAGCCAAAGCATATCCTTTAGGATCATTTCGATGTCCGTATAACATATCAAAATCGATAAGATTTGCGAAAATCAAACCTTCTTTTCCCATATCCATGAGTTCAAGAATTTTTAACATGCTTGAATTGTTTCCCCTTGTATGATGTGATTGTGTCAAGCCCCTTCCGGCAAATATATTTTCGACCTTACCAATGCCAACTACCTGACAGCCAGCATTTTTTAATTTATCTAAATAAGTTCCCTCTGGCGGTGGTAGAGAATAATCCTGTCTATCATCAGTGCGTGTGAATGATCCCGGTTTTCCAATAAAAGGGCGAGCTATAATGCGACAAACTTCATGTGGCGGCTTTAAAAGTTCTCTGGTAAATAAGCAGATTTCATATAGCTTTTCCAATGGACAAACGGATTTATGCGCTGCAATTTGGAAAACAGAATCTGCTGAAGTATAAACAATAGGTGAACCTGTTTTCAGGTGCTCTTCACCTAAGATGTTAATTATCTCCGTTCCCGACGCAACGCAATTACCCAGAACTTTTTTGCCGATTTTCTTTTCGAATGGCTTAATGATTTCCGGGGGGAAACCTTTAGGGTAAGTTGGAAAGGGCTTCTTTAAATTTATTCCCATAATTTCCCAGTGGCCTGTAGTTGTGTCTTTTCCTTTAGATTTTTCCCTCATTTTCCCAAAAAACGCATTTGGATTTTCTGCTTTAGAAATGCCTTTAATCGTTACAATATTTCCCATTCCCATTTGTTGAAGATTGGGCAGGTGCAACCCGTTTACCGCTTCAGCAATGTGTTGAAGCGTGGCAGCTCCTTGGTCTCCGTATTCAAAAGCGTCCGGGAGTTCACCCACACCTAAGCTATCCAGAATAATGAGGAGAATTCGTTTAAATCGGACAGGCATGCTATTTTATATATTGTTGGGACAGCCGAAACTAAAAATTCAGCTATTGTTTTATAACGCTTTATTACATTAATTTTACAGGGTTTTTGGGACAGCTATTCTTTATTTTTTATCTTATGAAATATTTCAAAAAGGAAGTATATTGAGAGAGGTATTCCAAGGATTATTCCTAACCCCTGTTGCTCGCTAAGAATAAGGTCATAGTGTCTTATAACTTTTGGTGCGACAACGATTAAAATAATTCCTACAACAGCACATAGAACAAGACACTCAATGTAGACATTGTTAAACCCAGATTCGTTTTTTATAAATCGTTTCATGTCACATATTATAAACTTGTTACATCTACAATTCAAAATTATTCATAGCCCATTTAATTATAAAAATAAGGAGATTTATTTATGAGAAATAAATTTTTACTAAACATACTCATTGCTAGTGCCATCTTACTATTTGGATTTACCGCAGAGGCAGAGACAGTTAAAGTTACTTCAAAAGAGAAGAAAGCTGAAGTTCACGCTATAATGAAAACTTTTGTTGATCAGAATCTAGCTGATAACGGAATATTATCAGTGATGCATAAGGGAAAAATTCTGCAGTTAACAGTTAGGAACAGTGACAAATACCCTGATGGATTTCATTCAGGAGTTAAGCAGAACGGCAATCTCTTTACAAGTTGCGCTGACTTTGCCTCAGGGAAAACAATGTATGATATTGATTTTCTTATACGCAAAACAAATAACAAATATATCGTCGTTCAACCCATAGTTCACAAGGTAAACGGTATTAAGAATCCCTACGATCTTTCTCACTGACGTTAGACAGGAAAGTCAGTAAAGCAGGGTTGGCTAATAATGTTGGCCTAGCGGGGTTAAAATGTACTCCCTGCTAATGCCAACTATTTTTGTTGTTATTGCTGTTGATTTCATAGAAATATAGGACAATGTTTAATTGCACATTCTATTAAAAAAAAAGGGATAACACCATAGAAGATACTATTCCTTAATTGTGCCCACGACTTCTAAGTTTCTTCCACCTCAGACCGTGAAACTAAGATATTTTTATGGCATTTTCTGCATGGGAATACGATTTTTTTCCCCTCTTTCATATTAATAAGCTCCTTTTTTAAGTAATTCTTTTGCTATCACAAATTTTTGGATTTCATTAGTACCTTCAAATATCCGGTTAATACGGGAATCACGGTAAAAACGCTCCACAGGATAATGGCTCATATATCCCAAACCTCCATGTATTTGCATGGCCGAGTCAACTATCCAATCCAGAGCTTCAGAGCAGAATACTTTTGCTATTGCGGATTCACGGGTAAACTTTTCTCCGTTATCTACCATATATGCTGTCCGGTACACCATTCCTTCCATTGCGTAAATTTTTGTGCTCATCTCCGCTAACATAAATTGGACTGCCTGATGCTCACATATAGGGATATTAAACTGTTTTCTTTCTCTCGCAAACTTTAAAGATAAATCCAGCAGTTCTTTAGAAGCGCCAAGAGAGGCAGCCCCGAGGCTTAGCCGTCCAATGTCAAGCGACTTCATCGCGGTAATAAAACCTGCGCCGTAAACTCCCAACATATTATCCATAGAAACTTTCATATCTTCAAATATTAATTCGGCTGTAGTGGAACCTCTTATACCCATTTTTTCTTCAATAGTTCCAACTTTAAAACCAGGTGTATTAGATTCAACAATAAAAGCGGATACCCCTCCACGCGCACCCTTTGCAGGGTCTGTTACAGCGAAAACAACAATAACATCGGCATTGCTGCCATTGGTAATCCATATTTTGGTGCCATTGATTACAAAATCATCTCCATCCCTAACAGCCGAAGTCTTAATGGATGCAGCGTCGGATCCGGATTCTGGTTCTGTCAGAGCAAAGGCTCCAAGCTTTTCCCCCTTTGCCATAGGAACTAGGTACTTCTCTTTCTGTTGATCAGTTCCATCAAAGTAAATAGAAGAACAGGTAAGACTCTGGTGGGCAGATATTGTTACAGCCGTGCTGGCACAACCATGACCCAACTCTTCCAGCATAATGCAGGCGCCGGTCTCGCCTAATTCGGAACCGCCATATTCTTCCGGGAAAGGAATTCCCATCAAGCCAAGTTCAGCCGCTTTTTTTAACAACTCTTCAGGAATTGCTTTTTCTCTATCTATCTTAGAGGCAATGGGTTTGATGTCCTGATCAACGAATTTCCTCACCATAGCGCGCAACATGTTATGTTGTTCAGTAAACTTAAAATCCACGTATCTCTCCTGAGTCCACAGGTTTTATGGAGAATAACTTAATTTAGAAATCAAGTCACATGTCCTTAAATTTTGGTTGGCGCTTTTCAAGGAAAGCTGCAACTCCCTCCTTTTTGTCCTCAGTTCCGCATATTTTCCCAAACATTTCAGATTCTATATTGAGCCCTTCTTCCAAAGATGTTTTTAGGCCTTGATTTATGGCCTTCAGAGCAGCAGCAATCGCCAATTTTCCCTTAGAAATAATCCTCTTTGCAAGTCCCTTTGCCTGTTTTAAGACGTCTTCTGGAGGCACAATTTTATCTACTAGACCTATCCTATGAGCTTCTTTTGCTGTTATAATGTCTCCTGTTAAAATGATTTCTGCTGCTTTTCCCGGCCCTACCAAACGGGGAAGCCTCTGCGAACCCCCGAAACCTGGTATTATTCCGAGATTAATTTCCGGTTGTCCTATTTTTGTCATATCACTTGCAATTCTTATATGGCACGCCATTGCCAATTCGCATCCCCCTCCAAGAGCCAAGCCGTTAATAGCAGCAATAAAAGGTTTTTCTGAGTTTTCAATTTTATTTAGTACTGCCTGTCCTTTAGCAGTCAGATCCTGTCCTGTTTTAGCATCAGTTATATCCGCAATTTCCTTTATATCCGCCCCCGCTACGAAAATAACATCGCCAGTCCCTTTTATAATAGCCGCTTTTATTTCTTTATCTTTCAGAACCGTATCTACAGATTCCTCCAACTCTTCCATAACTTTACTACTCAGGGCATTTGCAGGCGGATTGTTGATGGAAATGATGGCGATTTTGTTTTCAGATGAAAAATTGATAAATTTAAAATCAGGCATTAATTCCCCAATAAAGCAGACTTTTAGTGTTTACATTATAAATTTAATAGATTTTAATAGCAACGGCAATAAAAACAACGTTTAACAGGAAAGTGCCGTTTACGAAACAGACAGCATTTTTTCGAGAGCAGAATTAGCCCTGACTTGAATCTTCTTTGGCACAGTAATTTGGTGTTTTTCATCCTCCAAAGCTTTCAATACATCTTCCAAAGTTGTTACTTTCATGTTCGGGCAGATCTGCTCTTTTGATGGGAAATAAAACTCCTTTTCCGGGTTCCCTTTTCTTAGCCTGTACCCGATTCCAATCTCCGTACCTACAATAATTTCATTGTGAGAGCATTCCTGGGCAAATTTAATCATCCCGGAAGTACTGGCAATATGATGGGCAAGATTCAATACTTCTGGAGTGCATTCGGGGTGCGCCATAAAAACTGCCTTTGGATGTTCTTTCATCGTTTCCCTTACATTCTCTTCTTTTATAAAGTTATGGTGGGTGGGACAAAAACCTTTCCAGGGGATAACTGTCTTTTGGGTAAAACGTTGAGCATATTTCGCGAGATTCATGTCCGGAATCATCAATACTTGGTTTTTGCCATTTAGCGACCCTACTACTTTAACGACATTAGATGATGTGCAACATATATCGCTTTCCGCTTTGACGTCAGCGGTTGAGTTTACATAACACACGACAATTGCATCGGGATAGGTTTTTTTTACCTCCCTTAACTTTTGAACGGTTACCATATCCGCCATGGGACATCCTGCTTCAAGATTCGGAAGTAAAACTTTTTTGTCAGGAGATAATATTGCCGCGCTTTCCGCCATAAAATGAACACCGCAAAAAACAATAATCTCTGCCTTTGTTTCAGCCGCCGCCTGGCTCAAGCCTAAAGAATCACCGGCAATATCAGCAATCTCCTGAATCTCATCCCTCTGGTAGTTATGCGCCAACAACACCGCTTTCTTTTCTTTCAAGAGTGAGCGGATATCCTTTTTCAGTTTGCTATCATTATCTGTCATGTTGACATTATATTACGAAATCTGATATAAGTGAAAGTTTATTATGTTTAAAAATCTATCTGATCGGTTAGAACCGATTCTAAAAAAATTAAAAGGGCGGGGCAAGCTAAACGAAGAAAATATCAGGGAATCCCTTCGTGAAATCAGGATAGCTTTACTGGAAGCCGACGTAAATTTTAAGATCGTTAAAGGTTTTATTGCGCGCATCGCTGACAAAGCTGTTGGATCCGAGGTAATGGAAAGTTTAACGCCCGGACATCAGGTTGTGAAAATTGTCCATGAGGAGCTTATTCATTTATTGGGATCCGAATCATCACAGATTACTTTTTCCAGACAACCACCAACTATTATTTTAATGGTTGGTCTGCAGGGATCCGGTAAAACAACCTCTGCCGCTAAATTAGCTAAAAAACTTAAGGATGAAGGAGAAAAACCGTTTTTGGTTCCTGCTGATGTTTATCGACCAGCTGCGATAGAACAGCTAAATATTTTAGGTGAAAAGCTTGATGCTGAGGTATTTGCCACTAATGAACAAAAAGATCCTGTTAAAATTTGCAGGAATGCCTGTGCAGAAGCCATAGAAAAGGGTTTAAACCCTATTATCATCGACACTGCAGGGAGGCTTCATGTTGATGAGAAGTTAATGAAGGAGTTAAAAAATATTAAAGTGGAGATTGAACCTCATGAGATTTTATTGGTAGCCGACGCCATGACAGGGCAGGAAGCGGTGAATATAGCCCAATCTTTCGACAACAGCCTGGGGATCGACGGGATTATATTAACAAAGATGGATGGAGACGCGCGGGGCGGGGCGGCTTTGTCCATAAGAGAAATTACGGGAAAACCAATAAAATTTATTGGTGTTGGAGAAAAATTAGAAGCCCTGGAAGCTTTTCATCCTGATAGGCTGGCATCAAGGATTTTAGGAATGGGAGATGTCCTATCATTAATTGAAAAAGCAAAATCTACTGTCTCTAATGATTCCGCAGAGGATCTCTATAAAAAAATTAAAAAAGATACTTTTTCTCTTGAGGATTTTAAAAACCAGTTAGCGCAAATCAAAAAAATGGGTCCGCTGGATAAGCTAATGGGAATGTTGCCTGGGATGAAGGGTTTAAAAAACATTAAAATTGATGATAAAGCCATTGTCAGGACGGAAGCAATCATTAATTCTATGACGTCTAAAGAAAGATTAAAACATCAAATTATTAATGGAAACCGAAAAAAAAGGATTGCAAAAGGAAGTGGAACTCATGTTTCCGACGTTAACAGGCTTCTAAAACAGTTTGTACAATCTAAAAAAATGATGAATAAATTTTCTAAAATGAACTTGAAAAACGGTTTAGGAATGCAAAGATGATTCCATTTTGAATACATTGCTGGATGAGTAGATGAGTTAATTACTCTTTCACTCACAAACGAAAAGAAGGAGGTGGTTTAGTGCCTGTAGTAATGCGGTTAGCGAGATATGGAGCAAAAAAGAAACCTTTTTATCGAGTAGTTGTAGCAGATTCGAGGTCACCAAGAGATGGACGTTTTTTGGAAATCGTCGGAACATACAATCCCCTGATTGAAAAAGAAAGCATTCAAATCGATCAAGAAAAAGCAACTTCATGGTTAAAAAAAGGTGCCCTGCCGTCAAAAACGGTTAAAAGTTTATTTAAAAAAAATGGAATTGAACTATGAAAGAACTAGTCGAATTTATAGCTAAGTCTTTAGTCAAGAATTCGGAACAGGTGGAGGTCAGCGAGGTTCAGGGTGATATAACTACCATTATTGAACTGAAAGTTGCCCAGGAAGATATGGGAAAAATTATTGGTAAGCAAGGCAAAACGGCAAGATCCATTCGAACTCTTCTAAATGCAACAGCTGCAAAGGTAAAAAAGAAGACTGTTTTAGAAATTTTGGAATGAAGAAAGAATTAATTCCCATCGGCAAGATTGTTAAGTGCCAGGGGAATAAAGGCCATGTCCGGTTATTTCCTTTCATTGAAGATCTTGCCCTGAATGAATACGCAGGAGAAATCTCTACCAGTGACTCATCAGGGACAGTTTTAAAAAGAAAAATCACTTCCATCAGGCCTAATAAAAAATTTTGGATTATTCATTTTGAAGGCATCAACAGTATCGATGAAGCTCAACCTCTTGTAGGACAAAAAGTGGCTGTCAATAAAACCTTTTTCCGGAAACTGCCTGCAGGAAATTATTATTGGTTTGAAATATTAGGGCTTGACGTTTATGATGAAAAGGATACTTTTCTTGGAAAAATTGATAATTTCTTTTTCACCGGCGGCAATGATGTGTATGTAGTTAAAAAAGATAAAAGGAAGGAATTCTTCATTCCGGCAATTAAAGAAATCGTGAAACAAGTTGATTTAAAAGAAAATAAAATGGTCATTCGTTTGGTAAATGGTTTATGAGCTATATTGAGTTTAACATAGTTACTATTTTCCCTGAGATGTTTAAAGCTTCTCTAAATGAGAGTATCCTTAAAAAAGCTCAGGAAAAAAGTCTTTTTAAAATTAACTTGTTCAATTTACGTGATTTTGCAGAAGGAAAACATAAAGTTACTGATGACTACCCTTATGGCGGGGGTGGTGGAATGATAATGAAACCCGAGCCCATTGTAAAAGCCATTGAATCAATTAACGATGAAAAACCAAATAGTAAAGTAATTCTTATGACGCCTCAAGGAAAAACTCTCAACCATGCTTATGCTAAAGCACTGTCCAAAGTACGATCATGGATTATCATATGCGGTCATTATGAAGGGGTTGACGAAAGGGTACGTCAACATTTTGTTGATGAAGAAATTTCAATAGGAGATTATATTTTAACGGGGGGAGAAATTCCTGCCATGGTGTTAACTGATGTTATGGTCCGGTATATTCCCGGAGTCATTGGGGGTGAAAAAGCCGTTGAAAACGATTCTTTTATAAACTCACTTTTAGAGTACCCTCAATATACCAGGCCGTCCAATTTCCGTGGATTGCAAGTACCTGAAGTACTCCTTTCAGGAAATGAGAAACATATTAAGGAATGGCATCATAAACAGGCTTTAAAAAGAACATTCGAGAGACGGCCAGATCTTTTGACAAATACCAAACTGAGCGAGGAAGATACGCTATATCTTGATACAATACGAAAATAATATGTGTAAGAATTACGCAAATATCTCTTTGATTCTCACGCATTATCCCGTTTATAACAAAAATCAAGAGGTTGTAGTTTCTTCAATAACTACTCTTGATATACATGATCTTTCAAGAATTGCTAAAACCTTTGAGCTTGGGACATTTTATATTGTTACACCGCTGAAATCGCAAATAGATTTAATTGAAAAAGTATGTTCACATTGGAAAACGGGGTTCGGCGCCAGTTATAATCCAACTCGGAACGAAGCATTCGGCAACGTTTGTGTAGCTGATAACCTGGATTGCGCTTTTCGACTAATTATGGATCGTGAAGGTAAACCACCAAAAGTTATCGCTACCGGAGCCAGGAAATTTCAAAATTCAATCAAGTTTCATGAGATGAAGAAAAAAATTAATCTCAATGATCCTTTTGCAATTCTTC
>CAJXCL010000016.1 GCA_913051775.1 uncultured Nitrospirota bacterium
TAATTCCTTCTTTAACAACTTCATCAACGGTAAGAGTAACACGATCAATTTTATTATCGTAACTGAACCCGCAATATTTGCAGATACTGAAACATTCATTAGATAAATAAAGGGGAGCATACAATTGAACCACGTTGCCGAAGCGCTGCCGGGTTATAAGGTAGGACTTTCGGGCCATCAGTTCGAGGTGTTTTTCCATGGTAGGGCTTAACAATACAGGGATGTCTTGCGGGGAAAATCTATTCTTATGAAGACAGGCCTCTGCCTCATATTCAGTAACTTTCTGGATTTGTTGCTTGATTTTATCAGGATTTACTTTTTGAAATTCTGAGAAGAAGTTATTGTTAGTATTCATTTCCCATCGAGGTTATATGGACCGCAAAGATCTTAGCGCAGCAGAGTTGCAATCAAATATATGACAGTAAAACAGAGAGTTAATTTGCCGAATCAAGTTTTAAAAAATTCGAATTTCGAATATCAAAGCAAATTCAAATTTCAAAAATTAAAACGTTCTGCGGTTAATTATTCTTCATTGAGCAAACCAACAAGAGGGCTAGTAGCCTGAGCGGTTTTACTCTCACCGGCGATCCCGGCCAGATATGCCATTCTTCCAGCTTCCACACCTCTTTTAAATGCCCTTGCCATTTCAACTGGATCACCTGCCACAGCAATAGCCGTATTTACCAGCACGGCTGATGCTCCCATTTCCATAGCCTCTGCAGCATGAGATGGGGCTCCAAGTCCTGCATCCACCACAACAGGCACAGATGACTGCTCGATAATAATTTCTATGGAAGCTTTTGTTTTTAATCCCTGATTAGAGCCGATAGGTGATCCTAAAGGCATTACCGCGGCAGCGCCGATATCTTCTAACCGCTTAGCCAGTATGGGATCGGCGTTAATATAAGGCAAAACAACAAATCCATCTTTAATAAGTCTTTCAGCAGCTTTTAGTGTCTCAACAGGATCCGGTAGTAAATAGCGAGGATCAGGAGTGACTTCCAATTTTACCCAATTACCGCAATTCGCTGCCCTGGCCAATCGTGCCAGCCGAATGGCTTCCTCTGCAGTGCGTGCGCCGGAAGTGTTGGGAAGAAGTACATATTTAGAAACATCTATTGCGCTAATTAGACTATCTTTCGGACTATCAAGCTCTACTCTTCTTAAAGCTAGTGTTACAATCTCTGTCCCTGAAGCTTCTATTGCCTTCTTCATAATATAAATGGAGGAGAATTTTCCGGTACCCATCAAAAAGCGGGATATAAATTCTCTTCCACCGAGTAATAATGTATCTTCCGATTTGAAATTATTATTGTCGATCATTGGCTTATTCTCCAGGTCCTGTTTTTTCTTATTATAACATAGTGCAGTATTGCCGCAAGAAGGTTTGACGTGTCTTGAACAAGCTAAAGTGTAGAAAGCTAAAATAAAACTCACCTTTTACTACATCTTTAGCTCACTTGAAATTTTAGTTCCCTAGAAGTTCAGTGGTAAAAGAAAATAGAGAGATGGAAGCACAGGAAAAAGAAATGAAAGAAAGTGTCATTACAGGGGCAACTTATCCTGTGTCTACAGGAAGAACCGGATCAATAAGTATAGGTTCTATTGTACCGGTGGTCTTCAGCCAGGATGAAATAAGGGTAATGAGTGTAAATATTAAATTGGATATTGACAACAAGAAAGTATACGAACAGGTTAAAAAGGACTTTCCTTTTTTTGAAGAAAAGGTTGAAAGTACTATTAAAAAGTATTTTGAAGGAAAATTTTATAGAGATATTCAATTTGCCCATGAAAAGCTTCGAAAAGAACTTCATGCAAAATTAAATCAGGAAGTAAAGGGTGGGAAAATTAAGGGTGTAGTGCTAGAAGATTTCCTGATTCAATAGGAGAACAATGTTTAATTAACAATTATCATCCTATCAATATTATAGAATATTGTTTATTGATAACTGATTATTGCTAATTGATTATTATCTATTCCTCTTCCTTCTCAAATGCTATGGGGCTGCTGCATTTAGGACAAAATATTTTTCCTTTTGTTAGCGACGACGAACAGGAAAATTCAGTTCCGCATTTTGGGCAAGTTGCGATTTTTATTTTAAAGGATTTGAAAACATGAGGTTTTTTTATTAACGTGGCATGTTTTTCAGCTAATGCACCTTTCTCTTTTTCCCTTCGGCTGTTGATGATATCTGCTTTCTTGCAACTCGGGCAGCGATCTGAGGACAATTAATAGGCATAGACACGGTTTCCTGGCAATTCGGACACTTCTATTCTGCTACAACACCCATAAGCTTTAATCTCCAATTTTCAAATTATAAATTGAAGCTCCCTGCAGCAAAGCTGCGAGGGATGCGCTCGCTAAATACTTCCCAAATAAAATTTCAGTATTTAACAAGTGAATGAATATTATGACCTTTTAATTTTTCTCGACCATGCAAAAAAGTCAACTCAATCAAAAAAGAAATTCCAACGATCTCACCGCCTATTTTGTTAATTAATTCCGCGGCAGCCGCCATTGTTCCACCAGTAGCAAGGAGGTCATCAACGAGTAAAATACGCTCTCCGGATTTTATGGCATCCTCATGAATTTCAATTTCATCTGAACCGTATTCCAACTCATAAGTTTGTTTGATGGTCTGGTAAGGGAGTTTACCTGGTTTCCGAATTACAATAAAGCCGGTGTTCATAGCATATGCTATGGCCGCGCCGAAGATAAATCCCCGAGCTTCAATTCCAGCAACTTTATCAATTTTATTCTTTTGATGCTGTTTCGTAAGCATATCTACAGAAAGTTTGAAAGCATCAAAATCTTGAAGTAAAGTTGTGATATCTTTAAAAACAATCCCTGGTTTTGGGAAATCAGGAATATCCCTTATTCTGCTTTTTAAGTCAATTTCCATGCGAATTATGTTAACATTTGAGGGGACATTTATAAAGCTATAATTTACTTGAGATAGTTAAGTGGATTTACAGGTTCCCTGTTATCCCGCAACTCAAAGTGAAGGTGAGGACCTGTTGCACGACCAGTTGTCCCCACTAAAGCAATTTTCTCACCTTTTTTTACTCTATCGTTCTTTTTTACAAGGTTTTTATAGTTATGGGCATAAACGGTCACCCATTTTTGTTTGTGTTTGATAATAATCATCTTACCGTAACCAGTAGGTCCCCAGCCACTGAAGATGACTTTCCCGGAAGCCGCTGCATAAATGGTGGAACCTTTTTGTGCGGCTATATCTATACCGTCATGCTTCCGACCCTTTCGTATTCCATAGCGAGAAGTTAGTCTGCCCTTCAAAGGCCAATTAAAAAAACCCTTTCTTTTGATTGAAGGAATTCTCCTGTCCAAAGAAACCTTCTTAACGAGAGGCTTAACAGGGTTAACTTTGAGAACTTTTTTTGCTCCTGGAATAAACAGCTTTATGCCTGCTTTAATTTTATTTTCATCATTAATACGATTTGCTCTTTTCAGTTTTTTAAGATTAACATTGTATGTGTCTGCTATTCTCCATAGAGTTTCTCTTTTTTTAACTGTGTGATATACCCCTTTTGTTTTTCCTTTGGATTTAAAGATTAGCTTTGGCATTAAAGGAGTGGAGCATCCGAAGGCAAAGGTCAACAAGAAAAGGCAGCTCGTTATTTTTAGGAGTTTAATCCTGCTTATCATAAAGGTGATCTTCTTTGAATTAATTTGTCAACTAAATTAATGGCTTCCTCGGGAGATTGGGTCTGAAAAATGTCTTTGCTGATATTCCATGAACATATTCCTATAACCGGTTTCCCTAATTTCAAGGCAATGGCAATTTCAGACAGGGTGCCGTATTTACCTGCTACAGCAATAAGGATATCCGAGCTTCGAACTATAATAACATTTCTGGCATGGCTTAAACCGGTTACAATAGGTATATCTATAAAAGGGTTGGCGTCTTCTGCGCTTAAGCCGGGCAGAATCCCGATGGTTGTGCCGTCTTTTGATTTTGCCCCTTTAGCCGCCGCTTCCATAACACCCCCCAGTCCTCCGCATATCAATGTATCTCCGCGTTCAGCAATCAGCCTACCCAGTTTTTCAGCAGTTTGATATACTTCCTTAGAGCAGGTTCCAGCGCCAATTATTCCGATTTTTACCATATCCTTATTAAAAAGATTATTTCTTAAAAAGCAACCGCAGCGCGGCCAGGGGCCACAACCATAATTCGGTATGAAAAACCGAATTGGACGGTTTCCGAAGGAAAGCCGTCCGAAGGGTTGAAGCCAGGGATGGCAGTGATAAGCTCAGCTTTGCCGAAAATCAAATAGGGCTACCCCAAAAAGCTTCTAACAAAAACTTTGCTAAAATGGGACACCACATAAGATATCTCACTTTGGAAACAAAGTTTTTCAAATTAGTAATAGAGTGGCTTTAAGTTAAACATTTGCATTAGAAAAATTCTATCATTTGAACTAGATAAGTCAATATTTATGGATTTATATAAGCATTGACAACTACACCAAAAAAAAGTAGATTAAGCGACCGAATAGCTGAACCTCTTTAATGCCTGTTTGGCCCCATCGTCTAGTGGCCCAGGACATCAGCCTCTCACGTTGAAGACACGGGTTCGAGTCCCGTTGGGGCCATTTTTTTCTGTTACAGGAAATCAAAGGCTTAGAAGGAAAGTGTTAAGAATTTGCCCCTTTTTTGACCATTTTGATTAGCCACAAATTAGCCACAAAAAAAGGGCTACAGGTCGCTTATGCCTGTAACCCTATATGAAGAAAAAAAAGAAAACTCATTAAATAATGACTCTGCTTATTTCAGAATGATTCAAAAACAATGTTTGATTTATCAATACAGGGTTGTTCGCTTAAAACGGTTATCATTCGGTAACCTTCAAAAGCTGATAAAGAATTTTGTTTGCTATGTATATATTTTTTTAGATGCTTGTTGAAAAATAAATGACAAAGCAGGATTATATTGGTCTACAGTCCCTTTTTTTTTTGTTTAATTTTATTTTCAGCATATTTAAGTGCTTTATTCATTTCAGGATTAGAAGGGTCATATAGAAGAGCATTTTTTAAGTAACCAAGCGCATCGTAGTAAAGTCCTTTTTCCATAGAAGTCAATCCCATTCCATAGTAACCTAATGATTGAGCAGAATTTAATTTACTGGACGACATAAAATATTCTTCTGCTTTCACAATCTCTTTTTTCATTAAATAGCATAAACCTAATTGAGCATGAACATTGGCAAGCATCAATGATCCTGGAGATTCAAGCTGATTTAAGAGAATAATTGCTTCATCAAACTTACCTAAAAGCATATTAGATTTTCCTAATTTTATATAAGAGAGGTTTTGCGGCTCGCGATGGTAGTTTTTTAAATTTACAGATAAGGTTAGTTCAGGAATGATTTCTTTAATATTTTTTTTCCAATTATTAAGAGCTAAAACAGAGCCTTTATAATAATGCAACTCCGCATAATCTTTAATAGAGTGTAACCGCTTGCTAAGTTTGTTTTTTACTAAAACCATTAGTTTATTATAAGATTCATTAATTTTTTGTTTGTTAAACTTTTTATCTTTGTGAAACGAATCTATTATTGATAAAGCAATGTTAAAGCCAGCAGCCAAGTGACCTGTTGTGCTGATGTGGGACTCAAACGGATACCACAAATAACTTACATCTTTTTTTTCCACTGACAAAAATGAGTGTGCCAAAATTAGTGTTTCTATTTTATTCTGGTTTTTGCCCAAAAAAGAAGGGTAGTTCCTAATTGGAGAATTCCCAATTATTTCTTCTCTTGTTGGAATTACCACTACCATAAATTCACTATTATTTTTGAGAGCATAACTTGACATTTTCCTGATGAGTGAGAGTGTAACTGCAAATTTTGCAATGGATGTTGGATTTGAATTTGAAGACAGTATTATTTTTGCGTTGTTGTCACGATCTACCCACTTTGCTCTGGCAATGTTATTTTTGACAACTAACTGATTTAATGCATTTTCTTTTATTTGATATTCCTGCGATAGAGCTTGAATTCGCAATTTTACAGAATTAAGTAAATGTGAACGAGAATTAAGAAAATCATAAAAGGGTATAAAACTAAAAAGCGATCTAATTATGGATAGTGTTAATGGTTCATTATATTCTGAATAATAAAAGCCAGAAGTAACCATCTCATTTTTAGATTCATCGTAGCTAATTTTTTCAAAGTCGCTATAACCAACAAAATTTGCCCACCAGTCGTTATCGTATAAACACAAAACGATTAAGTCAGGTTTATATTTAATTCCTTCCTTTTCTAAGAAAAGTAATTGATCTAGTGTAGAAGTTGCTGGAATGCCACCATTTATTACTTTAAATTTCGGAAAAGCAAACTGTTTGCTATTATTAAGAAAACGCTCTAAATGATTAGAAAATGTCCCATCATTTGATACCCCCCATCCAAAAGTCATAGAATCACCTAGCATCAATATTCTGTATTCATCGGTTTCCTTTTTATAATCAACCTCAGCCCCTCTTAATCTCTTTTTATTGGTTTTAAATGAATGTTCAAATTCATTCCTCCTGGGTTCGGTGAGATGTGTTGAAAAATTTGGCTTAAGAGTAACCTTTAAACCATTGTGAGGCTCGAGACAAATTATATGAGGATCTACCGGCCAAAATGTAGAAACTAAATACTCAAGAAACAGTAAAAAAAGAAAAAATGTAAAAAAAGAAAATAAAATAATTTTAGTTCTTTTTATATGAAAAAAAGCCATAAGAAAGTTTTCTAAAAATATATATATAATTCTAGTTAACCTGTATACAGGTTAATATAACATATGATATTGTTGAAGGGATAACAAATATCAAGGTTTGGATTGTTGAAAAATAGAGAAGCAAGGATAAGGAAAAGAGGGTTGTGGTATTTTGCTGGTGATTTAACAGTCTTCTTTTTGATACAGCTTATTTTCTAACAATATCGTGCGCCTCATACAGAAATTCCAACACTAAGACTACCTGTTTTGTTGGCTTTGACTACAATGTGTAAGCAGGGGGTTGTGTGGAAAATCGAATAATCCAAAATATGGCCTTACCCCAAAAAACTAATCCACCCTTAAAGTTAATATTGTGATTCACAGAGAAAAATTATTATTAAATTATTATTATTTTCCATTCAAAATGATATAAAATCAGATAAAACTGTATAAGTCGAAGCGAATCGACAATATAAGAGTTTACATTTTGAAATCAAAGAGTTAAGCTGTGTTTCAATAAGTTACGGAGGTTCTTTTTTTGAGAGGGGTAATCAATTGACATGCAAGGAGTCGGCGGTTCGAAACCGCCCGTGCCTATTATTTTCTCTCAATTAATCAAATACTTGTTTTTTTAAATCTTGTCCCTTACTGTCCCTGAGCAGTTCCTGAATAATTAATAGATGCTGATATATATTTTGTTGTGGTTCTGTCATACTATGCTACAGCATTTTTATTTTATTATATTTAAAAATTAAAAAGATAATAACTATGGAAAATGATAAAAACCCGATTGCCAATCCCGTGATAGTCCTCCGGGAGGAATTTGATGACTGGGCCGTTCTCTTTGATCCGGATTCCGGTGATGCTTTTGGGCTGAACCCGGTAAGCGTATTTATATGGAAGCTCCTGGATGGCACACATAATGACAGGGATCTTTTAAATAAGTTGCTCGAAAAATGCAAAAATGTTCCTGAAGAAGTGGAAAGTGATATTACAGAATTCGTAAATGACCTTGTAGAACGAGGGTTTGCAGGTTACGAAACAACCGTCGAAGAAAGGAGATTTGAGATGGATGACAAAGAGCTCACATATGAAAAACCGAGACTCCTTATACTGGGGGCCTCCGATTCGGGAGCATCTGATAATGCCGAGCCAGAGGACAGCGCCATGTGTGACGTGGGTCAGGCAGCTGCTTACATATGCGGCCTCGGATTCTCCCCGGCTTTGCTATGTGGCGAAGGAGCCGGTGATGAGGGATGAAAGTTGTATGGGACCAATTTAATTTTATATTTTTCACTTCACATCTCTGGAAATTAGAAGCATGAATGAAGAAGAGCTAACCACTATTTTTATTAGCTCGGAAATGCTACAAAAAAGCGTAATAGTTGAATGAAATCTAAAATGAGAATAATGAAAACACCCAAAACTGTGGATCTGGATATTACAAACCAATGTAACCTCCGGTGCAAATATTGCTTTCATTTCACCAGTGCCGGTGATGTTGACATCGACCTGCCTAAAGAGGGGTGGTTTCAGTTTTTCGAGGAATTAAACCGCTGTGCTGTAATGGAAGTTTGTCTCACTGGAGGGGAACCTTTTTACCGGGAAGATTTAAAGGAGCTTATAGATGGAATCGTCCGCAACCGGATGCGATTTTCCGTTCTCAGTAATGGAACGCTGATTACGGATGATACAGCAGCCTATCTGGCATCCACCGGGCGATGTAACTCAGTGCAGGTTTCTATTGACGGATCCGGGACAGAACCTCATGATACCTGCAGGGGAAACGGAAATTTTCTAAAGGCGATGGCAGGGATAAATAATCTCAAAAAACATAACGTTTCCGTTGCCGTTAGAGTTACTATTCATAAACATAATGTGTGGAACCTTGAGGAAGTTACCGAGCTCTTATTGGATGAGATCGGTCTCCCCGGTTTTTCCACAAATGCGGCCTCTTTTTTTGGGCTTTGCTCAAAAAATGCGGCTCAGGTACAGCTCACAGTAGAAGAGCGTTCCATTGCGATTAAATCACTGATTAGACTGAATAAAAAATACAATGGCCGCATAAACGGGGCAGCGGGACCTCTGGCAGAGGGAAGGATTTGGGTTAGAATGGAAAAGGCACGGTTACATAAAGAGAATTGTCATCCGGGCAGGGGACGGCTTACGGGCTGCGGTTGTCCTATGAGCAAAATTGCCATACGCTCGGATGGCGCGATTGTTCCCTGCAACATGCTAAGTCATATAAAGTTGGGCCAGATAAATAGGGACAGGCTTCAGGATGTATGGCTTAACCATCCGGAAATGAGAAAGTTAAGGGTACGGCGTAATATCCCTTTGAGAGATTTCGAGTTTTGTAATGGATGCGAATATATTAATTACTGCACCGGTAATTGCCCGGCATTGACTTACACCATGTTGGGCAAAGTCGATCACCCCAGCCCGGACGCTTGTCTCAGGAAGTTTCTGGATGATGGGGGGAAACTACCCGTTTCATATTAGATTTTTCATTTTACATCTATATAACTAAGAAACATGAACGAAGAGAAACTAAAGGAACGAACAAAGAGTTTTGCCTTACGAGTATAAAGCTGCTTGACTCGTTGCCAAAAAATGCAGTTGAACGAGCAATTGGCAATCAATTGGTGAGGCGTAGAACTTTAGTGGCGGCAAATTATCGTTCTGCTTGCCGGGAGAGGTCAAAAGCAGATTTCATTTCAAAATTGGGTATGGTAGTAGAAGAAGCCGATGGAAGCGACTTTTGGCTTGAATTACTAATTGATGGGAAAATAATAAAAAGAGAATGGGTAGAACCTCTACTGAAGAAGCAGGAGAACTTACCGCTATTTTTATTAGTTCGGTAAATACTGCAAAAAAGCGTAATAGATAAATGAATTCTAAAATCAAAAATCTAAAGTCTAAAATGAAATTAAACCAAATCTACTTTTATCTCACCGAAGGATGCAACCTTACCTGCCGTCACTGTTGGATGGCGCCGAAATTTCAGACAGAGAAAACCATCTACCCGGCGCTGGGGTTAGACCTGTTCCGATCTATTATTGAGCAGGCCAAACCGCTGGGACTTTCCGGCGTCAAGTTAACGGGTGGTGAGCCGCTGATGCACCCGGGAATAGGTGATATTTTAGAGCATATCCGGATGGAAAATCTTCGTCTCACCATAGAAACCAACGGTCTCCTCTGTACGCCCGAACTTGCCCAAAAAATAAAGGAATGTAAAAAACCCTTTGTATCGGTGAGTCTGGATGGTGCAAACGCTAATACCCACGAATGGGTAAGGGGTGTGGAGGGTTCTTTTGAGGACGCAAAAAATGGAGTCAGGAATCTCGTAAAAGCCGGACTAAAACCGCAGATTATTTTATCCGTTATGCGTTGCAACAAGGATCAGATGGAAAAGGTTGTGCGGCTTGCTGAATCTCTTGGCGCAGGCTCGGTGAAGTTCAATCTTGTGCAGCCAACCATGAGGGGTGAGAAGATGAGTAAGGCGGGAGAGACTTTAACCATAAAGGAGCTTGTGAGCTTAGGGCTGTGGGTGGAAACCACCCTTTCAGATTCAACAAATTTAAGGCTTATTTACCACCACCCTCCTGCTTTTCGACCTCTGGGCAAAATATTTGGCAATAACAGAGTCGGGAACGGAACTTGCGGAATCCTGGGAATTTTAGGGGTTCTGGCAAACGGTTCTTATGCCCTTTGCGGTATAGGGAAGTCTGTTAAGAATCTTGTTTTTGGTCATGCCTGTAAGAATCGGCTTGAGGACATTTGGAATAATACGCCCGTTCTTCAGGAGCTTCGTGAAGGCTTGCCTAGTGGATTGAAAGGTATATGCGGCGACTGTATTATGAAGAGCCGTTGTTTAGGAAGCTGCGTGGCGCAAAATTATTACCTCAGGAAGAACCTTCTTGCCCCTTTCTGGTATTGTGAGGAAGCCAGAGCGCAGGGGCTTTTCCCGGAAAGTCGGCTGCGACCGGAGGCAAATAATTGCAGATTGATGATTTAAAATTGAAAATTTGAGGAAGATATTTTCATTTAAGATTTAAGATTGATGATTTAAGATTTTACCTTAAAGCAAAGATCTAAAATGCAATGACGGCTATCAAAAAATGTTAGGAAAGCAGATCAAAGAATTGCGGCAAAAAAATAAAATATCTCTGGAAGAACTCGCTCATAAATCAGGTCTTTCAGTGGATACCCTGAGGTTAATTGAACAGGATGATATAGAGCATATTGAGGATTCCAGGCTTCTCAAAATTGCCGATAACCTCTGCTTAAAAAGTGCTCTTGATTTTGCCTGTTTGATGAAAACTAATAAAGCCTTTAGAAGATTCCATGCATACGTTGTTGGTCTACCTAAAACAGGAACAGTATCCCTTGCAGCTGTTTTTGGAAACTATCGTTCGCTCCATGAATTTCACCAGAGGGAAACACATCAAGAGATCATTAAACTGAATCAGGGGCAGATTTCGAAAAAGGAGTTTTCTCAATTCATCAGAAAACGCGATTTTTTGGCTGGGTTCCTGGAAATGGATGCCGCGCATTTTAATCGTCATTATATAGATATTCTCGCTGAAGAATTTCCAAAAGCTAAATTTTTATGCCTTATTCGTGACTGCTATTCCTGGGTGAATTCTTGCGTTAACTACTACACCCATCCTGAAAAAGAAGCCTTGGAGGTTTCTGAACTTCCCAACGGAATGCCTTTTGACCTACCCATAGGATCAAACAGCCAGAAAGATGAACTAAAAAAAAATTTTCATAAATATATTGATGTCCCCCTTATATTCTGGACAACTGAATACAAAAAGATATTAGAAAAACTTCCTCCCGACAGGTCCATGATAATCAAAACAAACGAGATTTCAGCAAAACTGGACGAAATAGCCCGGTTTTTGAATGTATCCTATAATTCTTTATTTACAGAACAGTCTCATCTCAATAAAGCAAAGTATGGGGTTGGGATCCTTTTTAGCCTGGATATGGATTTTCTGGAAGCAAAGTTCAGGGAGCATTGTTCTGATTTGATAGAAGAATTTTTTCCCGATTATTCTCTCCAGGATTATTTCAAGGGGAAAAAATTGTGGCAGTAAAAAGAAAGTCATTACAAAGAGTTTCTAGATGAAAATTCGCACTCATTTATATACGACCACTCTATTAAGCGGTGGTTTATTTGCTGCGACGCGCTCGTCGCAAATTGCAGTTTCCTGTTTTCTCAGTGGTATATTTATTGATATTGACCATGTTTTTGATTTCTTGATTTTCTCAGAAGAAAAATTTTCTATCAAGAACATACTCTCATGGTGTAATGAACTAAAATGGAAAAAAATTGTGTTGATTTTTCATTCTTATGAATTCTTTATTTTTTTAAGTTTTATTATGTACTATTTTCCTCACAATATATTATTAGGCATTTTACTGGGGAGCGGTCTCCATCTTATACTGGACCAAATAGGAAATTGTTCCTTTAGCAAGTATCACAAACCTTTTCCATGGTTTTATTTTTTCACTTTTCGAATTTTATCAGGTTTTCGAAAGGAAAAACTGCTCAGACAAAACCTGACTCCCCAATCGCAATAGTTGTAATCAATTGACAAAAGAATGCCATTTAGATATTTTAATAATGACATGACTAATAATAAATTGGAAAAATTAAGGCACAGTACAGCGCACGTAATGGCTCAGGCCGTGAAAAGGCTTTACCCTGAAACGCTGGTTACCATAGGACCAGCGATTGAAAATGGTTTTTATTATGACTTTGACAGGGAGGAACCTTTCAAACCTGAAGACCTTCAAAAAATAGAAAAGCTCATGCATGAGATTGTTAAAGAAAACTTTCCTGTTGTGCGATCTGAACTGAATAAGGAAGAGGCCCTGAAATTTTTTGAGGGAAAAGGAGAGAAGTATAAGAAGGAATTAATTACTGAAATAGAGGATGAAGAAGTCAGCATTTACACACAGGGTGAATTTGCGGACCTTTGCCGCGGTCCTCATGTTGGTTCCACAGGAGATATAAAGTCCTTTAAACTATTGAGTGTTGCAGGTTCATACTGGCGAGGGGATGAAAATAATAAAATGCTGCAGCGCATCTATGGAATCGCTTTTTATTCCCGGAAAGATTTGGGCGAATACTTAGACAGGTTAGAGGAAGCAAAAAAAAGAGACCACCGGAAATTAGGAAAAGAACTGGACCTTTTTCATGTTGATGAAGAAATTGGATCAGGCTTAATTTTGTGGCATCCAAAAGGAGCGTTGGTTAGGACCATTATCGAAGACTTCTGGAGAAAAGAGCATTATAAAAATGGATACCAGATACTTTATTCTCCTCATATCGCACGTGCGCATCTCTGGGAAACCAGCGAACATCTCAACTTTTATAAAGAGAATATGTATTCCCCTATGGATATAGATGGCACGGATTACATCGTTAAACCGATGAATTGCCCGTTTCACATCAAAATATATAACAGTAGATTGAGGAGCTACCGTGAGTTGCCATTTAGGTGGGCTGAATTGGGTACAGTTTACCGGTATGAAAAAACAGGGGTGTTGCATGGACTCCTTCGGGTAAGGGGATTTACGCAAGATGATGCGCATATATTTTGCCGGTCCGATCAACTGCCTGAGGAAATTTCCAAGGCATTGGATTTTACCATTTTTATTTTACGCTCTTTTGGTTTTGAAGAGTATCAAATATACCTCAGCACAAAGCCCGATAAATTTGTAGGATCTGAAGAATCCTGGGAAAAGGCTACGACAGCACTAAAAGGCGCTTTAGATAAATCAGGAATGGCTTATGAGATTGACGCGGGTGAGGGAGTCTTTTACGGCCCCAAAATAGACGTAAAAATAAAAGACAGCCTTGGCAGAGCATGGCAGTGTTCTACGATCCAGGTGGATTTTAATTTGCCAGAAAGGTTTAAAATAAGCTATATTGGGGAGGACGGGCAGCCGCACCAGCCGATTATGATTCACAGGGCATTAATGGGATCACTGGAGCGTTTTTTTGGCTGCCTCATAGAACACTTTGCAGGGGCGTTTCCAACCTGGTTGGCTCCTGTTCAGGTTAGAATTCTTACCATTACCGACAACCATATTAAATATGCAGAAGAGATATCCGAGTTTTTGAAAAAAGATGGAATCCGGGTTGAGCTGGATTCAAGGAACGAAAAGGTTGGTTTCAAAATTCGCGAAGCCCAGACAAGCAAAATCCCTTATATGTTGATTATTGGTGATAAAGAAATAAAAGACAAAGAAGTAGCTGTTAGAAAGCGAAAAGAGAAAAAAACTGAAACCATGGATTCTGAAGATTTCTTAAGTAAATTAAATAAGGAAATTATTTCAAAAAAATAGTATAATGTCGCTACTGTAAATAATATTTGTAAAGGGAAGAGGAGGTGATATTTCATAAAAAAATTTTTACGAATTAATCAAAGGATAAGAATCCAGGAGGTTAGGGTAATAGACGATTTCGGAGAACAGCTTGGTGTTTTGCCTACTAGGAAAGCCATTAACCTGGCCAGAGAAAAGGATTTAGATCTTGTAGAAGTGGCGCCGGGAGAAACCCCCCCTGTTTGCAAGATAATGGACTATGGAAAATATCAATATAAGCTCAACAAAAAGGCGCACGAAGCCAAAAGAAAACAGAAAGTTGTCCATCTAAAAGAGGTAAAGATAAGACCGAAAACAGAAGAACATGACTACCAGTTTAAGTTAAAACACGTAAACCGGTTTCTTGCCGATGGAGATAAAGCAAAAATTACAATGATGTTTAAAGGACGAGAAATCGTGCATTTATCGATTGGACAAGCCATACTTGAAAGAATGGTGGAGGAAACTAAGGAAATAGCGGATGTAGAGCAATTACCTAAACGAGAGGGAAGAAATATGACATTAATACTGACTCCTAAAGCAAAATAGAAAGGTTTTTAAAATGCCAAAATTGAAAACAAGCAGAGGTGCGGCTAAGCGATTTAAGGTTACCGGTAGCGGGAAAATTAAAAGATCAAAGGCCTACTTGCGGCATATTCTTACCTCAAAAACAACAAAGCAGAAAAGAAACTTGAGGGCGGGAAGTACAATATCCAGAGTAGATTCCGCTCGTGTTAAAAGAATGTTAGCTGGTAATTAAACTGAACTATAATAAAATATTTAATTATTATGATGGATCGTATGAAAAATTTTATAAATTTATAGGAGACTGAACTAATGCCAAGAGCAACAAGCGGGCCTGTTACCAGGAACAGGAGAAAGAAAGTACTTAAACAGGCCAAAGGCTTTAAGGGAACCAAGAGTAAGCAGTTTAAAAAGGCAAAAGAAACTTTAGAGAGAGCATTAAAATATGCCTATAGAGATCGTAGAGTGAAAAAACGTGAATTTAGAAAATTATGGATTATTCGCCTTAACGCTGCGGTCAGGGCTGACGGATTGACATACTCTAGGTTTATAGCTGGTTTAAAAAGAGCTAATATTAATCTGGACAGAAAAATTTTGGCTGATCTCGCTGTTAATGAACCGGAAGCTTTTAAAGCAGTCACAGAAAAAGCCAAAGAAGAACTGGCAAAAGCGTCTTGAAAAGTAAACATACCGGAATAAAAAGCATAAAAACTGCCTGCCTCATAGGATTGGACCCTTAAGTGTATACATCCTTTTTTCGCTGCCCACGGATTTATAAATATGGATTTTGGAATTTATTTGGAAAGTGTTTAGCGAGCGAACTTAAAATAAAATCATACTTTGCACTGAAGATTTCCCGCAGTTTGCTGTGGGGAGCTTCAATTTTTGAATATTTTTGGCTGTGGCCCTGCCGCTCTGTGTTAATCTGTGAGTAAAAAAATATAACCCGCTGAAGTGGTTAACTTCCCTATGAAAAACCGGTTAATTAATATAAAAGAAGAGGCGTTAAATGCCTTATCATCTGTTACGGATGAAAAAGAGTTAAACGATCTACGGGTAAAGTATTTAGGAAAAAAAGGGGTTATTACCCTCTCTCTTAAAAGAGTTGGTTCCCTCTCTTCTGAAGAAAGACCGGAGTTTGGTAGGCAGGTTAACGAAGTAAAAAAAATTTTGGAAGAGGGTATTAAGGCGAAAAAGGATGAACTAAAGAAAAAAGCGTCTTTAGATGAGAAGAAAGATTTCTTCGACCCTACCCTGCCAGGAGAAAGACCGGCAAGGGGTACTCTCCACCCTATTACTCAGGTAATGGACGAGGTTATCAGCATTTTTACATTTATGGGTTTTGAGGTTGCTGAAGGCCCGGAAATAGAATCGGATTACTATAACTTTGAAGCGTTAAATATTCCTAAAGATCATCCTGCCAGAGATATGCAGGATACTTTTTATATAACGGATGATATTGTACTGAGAACCCACACATCACCTGTTCAGATACGAACAATGGAAAAAGAATCACCTCCTGTAAGGATTATTGCCCCGGGCAAGGTCTATCGGTGCGATTCCGATATTTCCCATACTCCGATGTTTCACCAGGTCGAAGGGCTTTTTGTGGATGAAGGAGTGTCTTTTGCTCATTTAAAAGGCATTCTAAAAATTTTTGTGCATGAGGTGTTTGGAAGGGATACTGCTTTGCGATTTAGGCCTTCTTTTTTTCCCTTTACGGAACCGAGCGCAGAGGTTGATGTGCAGTGCGTTATATGCAAAGGTAAAGGGTGCAGGCTCTGCTCAAATAGCGGCTGGCTGGAAATTTTAGGCGCAGGCATGGTTGATCCTGAAGTCTTTAAATCCGTTAATTATGATTCGGAGAAATGGACGGGGTTTGCCTTTGGAATGGGGATAGAAAGAATTGCCATGCTAAAATACGGTATTGACGATATCCGCCTCTTCTTTGAAAACGACCTCCGCTTTTTAAAGCAATTTTAACTAATCTCGAAAACGCAAAGATTGCAGAGAAAGGTGTATGTACTGTTACAATAATGTTTTCATCGGCATTGGATCAAACCTGGGTAACGCAAAAGAAAATTGTTTGCAGGGTATTAACAAATTAAAAGAATCAAATAAAATTGAGATAATTAATTGTTCTTCTTTTTATAAAACAGAACCTGTTGGAGGGCCAGAACAAGATTGGTTTATTAATTGTGTAGTAGAAGCGGAGACCTCACTTTTACCGGAAAATCTTCTATTTCACTTGAAGGATATGGAGACTAAAATGGGACGGGTTCAGTCGGTTAAGAGGGGGCCAAGAGTGATTGATTATGATATTCTTTTTTTTGATAATAAAATAATTGATACATCTCATTTAAAGATTCCTCACCCCTTAAATCATGAGCGGCGGTTTGTTTTGGAGCCGATGGGTGAGATTGCGCCTGACCTGGTTCATCCTGTATTAAAGAAAAGTATTAATGAACTGAAAAAAAGTAGATTATGTGAAAATCAGAGAGTAGAACTTTATAACAAATAATAAAATATGATCGATAATAGATATATAGCTATTGAAGGACCTATTGGCGTTGGTAAAACGAGCCTATCCGAAAAACTGAGTGAATGTTTTAACGCTGAACTGATTTTGGAAAAATCAAATAATAACCCGTTTCTAAAAAATTTTTACCTGGATAAAGATAGATATAGTTTTCAAACACAAACGTTTTTTCTATTAAACCGATACTCACAACTACTTGAATTAGCCCAACGCAGTTTGTTTCACAATGGGACTATTTGTGATTATGTTTTTCAAAAAGACATGTTGTTCGCGTCCTTGAATTTAAATAAAGATGAATTTTCTTTGTACGAAAATTTTTATGACCTGTTAAAACCAAAAATTCCAGCACCGGATCTAGTAATTTTTCTTCAATCAGGAACAGATGTCTTAATGAACAGAATTCGTAAGAGAAGCAGAGATTTTGAAAAAAACATTACCTTTGACTATTTAGAACAAGTAAATAGAGCATACAATAATTTTTTTTTCCACTATTTGGAATCACCTCTGCTTGTCATTAATACTGCTGATATTGACTTTGTCGAAAACAAAAAAGCGCTTGATGACTTAGTCCAGAAAATTTACCATCATCGGTCGGGAATACAGTACTATGTGCCTTTAAGAGCCAAATAATGATTACAGTTAAGGATATTTTACAGAAGAAGAGAGAAAAGAAGAAAATCACGGCTTTAACAGCGTATGATTACCCCTTTGCAAAGATTTTAGATGAAGCGGGCATCGATATCATCCTGGTTGGCGATTCATTAGGGAACGTTATTCTGGGGTATGAAAATACATTGCCTGTTTCAATGGATGAAATGATACATCACGCGAAAGCCGTCAGCAAAGCCGCGAAGAACGCGTTGTTAATCGGAGATATGCCTTTTATGTCTTACCAGGCTTCACAGAACCGCTGCATGGAAAACGCCGGCAGGTTTATTAAAGAAGCGGGCGTTAAAGCTGTTAAACTTGAAGGAGGAAAGAGTGTTGCGGAAAAGATAGAAACCCTGAATGGTGTGGGAATACCTGTTATGGGCCACGTAGGACTCACGCCTCAATCTATCCATAAATTTGGCGGCTACAAAGTTCAGGGCAAGGACAAAATATCTGTGGAGCAAATCCTGAAAGATGCAGAAGCTATAGAAAAAGCAGGAGCGTTTAGCATTGTTCTGGAAGGAATTCCATATACCCTGGCTAAAAAAATTACAGAAGCTCTTTCAATCCCAACAATCGGTATCGGTGCCGGACCGTACTGCGACGGGCAGATTCTGGTTACCCATGATCTGTTGGGCATGTCAGGAGAATTCAAGCCAAAATTTGTCAGACGCTATGCTGAAACAGGAAAAGATATTCTAAAAGCAGTAACAGAATATAAAGATGATGTTCAGCATGGAAGTTTCCCTTCTATAGAAGAAAGTTATAAAAAAACAGTAGGCCATTTGAAAGTTTTAAAATAAAATAAATAAATAACCACGAAGGACACGAAAATCACGAAACAGCTGGGAGCCGCAACCACAATTAGGTAAGAAAAACCGAATTGGACGGTTTCCTAAGGAAATCTGCCCGAAAGGTTGAGGCCATGGATGGCAGAGCTAATCTCAGCTTTGCCGATAATCAAAAAGGGCTACCGTCCCAATCTCCTAACAAAAACGTTGCTAAGCCTTGCATAAGCCGCTCGAAAAATCACAACTAAACAGCGCCTTAAAAAACAACGTTTCGCAGATTAGTAGTACGAAGGAATTCATTTTTTAATATTTTTTTTTGTGCCTTTGTGGCTAAGCATTAGTGGTTACAACTTCGCCTCATTATGCATTCGCAACAAAAATTTTTCCCTGAACCTTGACAACTTTATTTGACGATTTTATATAAGAAGTGAAAGACATATGTCGCCTCGATCGGGCTTGTTAGCATTCGGATGCACATTAACATTACATAAAAAATTTTTTAAAAGGAGGATGCAAAATGTTTTTAACAAAATACAGACCCTTGGAAGACAATCTCTGCACCTGGAAGCCATTTTTAACAGACGAATTCGATAATTTTGGAGAACGGTTTTTTTTCAATGCAGCCGGAACAGACGGTTTTTCTTCACCGAATATAGACCTGTATGACGATAAAGAAGATCTTGTATTCAAAGCGGAGATACCCGGAGCAAATGAAAAGGATATTGATGTTTCTCTTGAGGATGGAATCCTCTCAATAAGAGGAGAGAGAAAATTAGAGAATGAAGATAAGAAGGATAATTACTACAGGATCGAGAGAAGCTATGGGTCATTTTCAAGATCATTCAGGCTTCCGGTGAAAGTAAAAACTAACGACGCAAAAGCAAGCTACAAAGACGGAATCCTCGAAATAAGGATTCCCAAAGAAGAAAAAGCAAAACCGAAAAAGATTAAGATAAACGTTAATTAAAAAAAGAGGCGGCCTTTTAAAGGCTGCCTCTTTTTGTTTCTTCAGTCTTTAATCTTTCTGAAATTCAGAATGGAATTCCATGGAGTGACTCCATTTGGTCCTTACAGATGAAAGAATTTCTTGAGTAACCGTTTTCTCTCCCTTTCTCTTTGCTTCGTTCTCCACTTCTTTTATTACCATGCCGCGTACAAAGGGAGGTATTTTTTCAATTTTTTCTTTAGCTTCCTTATTCCAGGCTAATTCTTTTACTATCTTTTTCGAGCCTTCTCCCCAGTATTGATATTTCTGCTCTATGAGTTCTTCAGTAACCTGCGGAGAACCGCTTTTTCTTACAAAGGCCTCGATTCTCCATTTTGTCATATCTCTCATAAATCCTTCCGGAATATTTTGAAGACGTTTTTGGGCTTCCTCTGTCCACTCTAAAATTTTTCCACTTGCAGGCGTCACAAACTCTTTTTTATCTTCCACTAATTTGAATTTTTCTTTTGCGGCCCTGCAAACTGGACACTCATCCGGCGCATAACCTTTAGCTGTATATCCGCAGATATCGCAGTAATAGTAATTAATACTTTCATCAACCTGAAAATCTATTTTTTTTGGAGCTTCACTTTCTTCTTTTTGTGGAGCGGCTTGGCCCATCATAGATGACATCATATCTTTAGCGCCGGATATTCCATTTTCCGCGACTTCCAGTGTTATTTCGGAAACGCCTGATTTTTCTGCAAATTGTTCTACCCTGCTTTTTGTCATGTTTCTCATAAACCCTTGCGGCACTCTTTCCAATCTTGCTTTTGCTTCTTCATTCCACTGAAAAGATTTTTTAGAACCTGCATCCTTCTGGTTAGCACCCATACCACCTGACATTTTTGAGATCATATCTGCCATACCGCCCATCTTTTTTTTGCCTTCATCGAGGTTCTGGGAGACAATCTCTTTTGTGACAAAATCTACTCCTTTTGAGCGGGCGTATTTTTCTATTCGGAGTTTTACATTGTCCCGCATAAATCCTGTCGGCACCTCTTCAAGACGTTTTAATGCTTTTTCTTCCCATGTAATTTTTTTACCGTCAAAAGCAGTCATTTCTTCTCCCTCTTTTTTTTCAGAGGCTGCAATGGCTTTTTCTTTATTCTCGATTTTTTTCTTAATCGCTTCTTTTGTGATAATTCCCATTGCTTTTCTGGCGGATTCAGGTAGCAGCTGCTCCGTTGCCAGACTTACTACTTTATCAGTAATAACAGTATGTCCTTCCTCCGTGGCATACCTTAAAATGGCCATTTTTGCCATTCCCCTGGCAAAAGTAGGTACTCTTTCCATTCTCTTTTCAGCCTCTTTTGTCCACACGATATTAACTTTCGCAGTTTCTTCGAGTGGTGGAGTAAATTTTCTGGATGAAACCAATAAGTTGCAGTTTACTTTCCTGAGAATATTTTCCGTATTACTGCCGATATCCATGCCATCATCACTGTGAATTCCAATTTTCCCCATTACCAACAACCAGGGATTTTCTTCTTTTACATACTGGAGTATTTTTTCAAACGCTTTGCCATCCAGCAATTTTGTTTCTATCGGCACTTTCTTTTTTTCCGCTACCTTTTTTGAAATATCAAGGTATGCTTGATAGATTTTTGCAAGTCCGCTGTCGATAATATCCTCATGCAGTTTTTCTTGTTCTTTAAACTTGAAGACTTTTCCAGCCTCATGAGACAACACTCCGGCAATACTGTTAAATGCCACGTAATGAAAATAGGGATCAAATGCGGATATTACCGCTATTTTTTTATTGAAATATTTGCCTAACTCCATAGCTGTCAGTAATCCACCGAAAGATTGCGGGCTTCCATCCACAGCGACTACAATGTTGCCGCCGTTCATAGGAGAGGTATCTTTAATAACGAGGGTATCCACATTCACCCTTCTCGTTACTCTTTCGCAAACGCTTCCAATAAGACTTTCTTTTACGCTGCCTAATCCCAGTGCGCCAATTATCACAAGATCATGTTTGTTTTTTTCCACATCTTTAACAATTTCCTTATAGTTTTTTCCTTCCAGAGACCGTTTTTCAAAATTCATCATCTTGGCCTGAACGCATTTTTCCTCAAATACATCAAGGTATGAATCAGTGATGATTTCCAGGCCTTTAGTTATCAGGGTATCATGAACATCTCTCTGTTTTTCCAGTTCTTGCTCTTCTAAATATTTTTGTGGTAGACCGCTTTCCATCTGGCGGAAACGTATGTCATGGAGGCGTGCCGCGTAAACATGATTACCCGTCAGCTTTGCCCCCATTTGCTGGGAAATTTTAATACCTGTGTCTATCCCCATGTTTGAACAATCTGAATTATCTACTGGAACAAGAATATTTTTATACATAGAAAAATCCTCCTAGTAAATGTTGTGGCAAAGCCGCAAACGAAGATGAATTACACCCTCCTAGTCCACTCTGAGAAGTGAAAATTAGAGGAGGGCGTAAAAAAATCCGTCAAAAGTAGATTTTATGTGGCAATAATATCAAGCTACTTTGAATCCCGTAAAAAGTCAATTAGTTATTTCTTCAGAAGAAGTCGGTTCCTGTGATGCTGATTTTTGGTTTTCCATTTTATAATCTTATACCATAAAAACTTTTTTTTTACAGAGCCAAGCTCAGCTTTAAGGAAATTTTTTAGTTATTACTCCACGGCGGAAGCTCGGGTTACGGCCCTTACCGCTTTATGCTCTCTGATTGATTGCTTCTATCATTTCTTTTACCGCTTTGTCCAATCCTACCATGACTGCCCTGGCAACTATATTATGTCCGATATTAAATTCCTCAATCGCCTGTATGGATGCTATTTTAGCAACATTTTTATAAGTTAGGCCATGGCCGGCATTAACGTTCAACCCAAGTTTTACAGCAGCATCTACCGCGTCCTGAATTTTTTTAAATTCCTTTGCAATTTCAGAATCTGTTTTTAGTTCAGAATATTTTCCGGTATTAATCTCTATTGCGTCACCGCCAATTGTTTTAGAACATTCCACCTGCGCGAGTTCCGGATCAATAAACAGGCTTACAGGAATTTTTTGATCGTGAAATTTTCGGATAACATTTTTTAACTGATTTTTGTGTTTTATTACGTCAAGCCCTCCTTCAGTAGTAATCTCTTCTCTTTTTTCAGGCACCAGGGAAACTTTATCAGGTTTGGTGTCCAAAGCTATTAGAACCATTTCTTTGGTAGCCGCCATTTCAAGGTTCAGCCTGGTTTTAACCATTTGACGCATTAGTTTCAAATCCCTGTCCTGGATATGCCTTCTGTCTTCTCTAAGATGAATAGTAATGCCGTCTGCGCCGGCCAGTTCTACCAGTACTGCAGCAGCTACAGGATCGGGTACATTAGTCTTCCTTGCTTCTCTAATTGTCGCCACATGATCTACATTTACTGACAATTCAGCCATACACGTCTCTCTATTTTAGACAAGGTGAACGTAATTAACCGGATATTTTAAGTGCAATGATTTTGTCATTGCACACTATCCTGCATATCCTGTCTAAGTTTTTAATGAATAATGGCGTCTGCTACAGCGAGGGCTCTTTTGGTTTCCTTAACATCATGGGTTCTCAATATTTGAGCCCCGTTTAGAATACCAAATACAGAAGCCGCGATGGATCCTTCTAGACGCTCTTCAACGGGAAGGTCTAATATTTTTCCAATAAACGATTTTCTCGAAAGACCGAGTAAAATTGGTTTTTTAAGTTTTTGCAACTGTTTGAGTTTTTTTAAAATAGTAATATTATGGGAAAATTTTTTTCCAAAACCAATACCCGGGTCAACAATAATACTGCTTTCTTTTATGCCGGAAGAAACCGCCTGTTTAATGCCCCTCTTAAGATATGCTGTGATTTCTCTCATAAGGGATTTATAAGACGGGTTTTTCTGCATAGTTTTAGGTTTCCCGGAAATATGCATGATAATCACAGCGGCTTTTGCCGAAGCTATGGTTTTAGCCATATTAGGGTTAAACCTTAATCCGCTAATATCATTAATTATGCTTACGCCTTCCTCCAGAACAGCCCTGGCGACAGCTGATTTGTATGTATCCACAGATACAGGAATATCAAATTTTTTAATTAGCCCATTAATTACAGGTAAGATTCTTTTTAATTCTTCCTCTTCTGAAACAGGATTAGACCCCGGGCGGGAAGATTCCCCTCCTATATCCAGAATATCGGCACCCTCTCGGATCATTTTATCCGCTCTTTTTAAGGCAGTATTGACCGAGATTACTCTACTCTCCTTATAAAAAGAATCGGGAGTGATATTTAGAATTCCCATTATATGGGTTCTTTTTTTAAGATTCAAACGATATTGTCTGCAAAGAAACATTTCCTTATTGTGCGAATGTTTTCTGTTAGTTTGAAGGATACAACATATACTCTTTAGGCTGAAGATTTCCAGTAGTCTGCCACAGAGAGCTTCAAATTACGAGGCGTAGAAAAGCTAAAGGTTTTTCTTTAGTTGGTCATAGAGATTAAATTCTTTTTCCGCTTTGCTTTTCATGTTTTTTGCCTCATAAGCTTTACCGAGCAAATGATGATGATGGGCATCGAAAGGAAACACTTCCACTGCCCTTTCAAGGTAAATAATGGCCTCATCATAGCGTTTCTGCAAAAAAAAAACTTCCCCAAGGTTTGCTTTAGCTATCTCTAAATCGGGGAAATTCTTAATAGCCTTTTTCAAATACAATTCTGCCTGGGGATAGTTTCCCTTGTGTTTATATGCCTTGCCGATATTATTAAGTAATATTGGAAAATTGGGGTTGATCTTTAGAGCATTCTGAAAAGAAGTAATTGCCCCGTCGTATTTTCCCTGGCTCAAAAGAATCATTCCAAAATTATTGTGGGCGTACATATTGTCAGGTTCTTTTTTTATAATTTCAAGAATGATTAACCGCGCCTTTTCATGCTCACCTTTAATGCTCAATTGTATAGCCCGGTTCATTAAGGCAGACGTTTCTCCAGCATGTGCGATTGAGGACAAAAAAATCATATAAAAAGAAATCAAAAATCCTGAAGTAAACTTTTTCATCGTATTGTGTTCCCTGTTTCTAAATTGAAAGTGTTTAGCGAGCGTATTTCTTATGTAGTCAAGGATGGATTTAACCCCTTTTCTCTTTTGTTCATATCAGAAGTTCAATATCCTTGTAAAGGTTTTCTGGTTTAGTGGTAGGGGCAAATCTTTTCCTTGGATTACCCTCTTTATCAATGAGAAACTTTGTAAAGTTCCATTTTATTCTCTCTCCCATAATCCCTGGTAATTTTTTTTTTAAATACTTAAAAAAAGGATGAGCATTTTTCCCATTGACTTCCGCTCTGGAAAACATGGGAAAGGTCACACCATAATTCAAAGAACAAAACTCTTTTATCTCTTTATTGTTTCCAGGTTCTTGTCCACCAAACTGGTTGCATGGGAAAGCGAGTATAACAAAATTCTTGTCTTTATATTTTTCGTATATCTTTTGAAGTCCCTTATATTGAGGAGCAAAACCGCATTTGCTGGCAGTATTCACTACAAGAATAATTTGACCTTTATAACTTTCTATGGGAATTTCTTTTGAATCAATGGAAGTTGCTTTAAATTGAAAGATATTGGTCATGACTTTAAAAAGAAATTGCTTTTATTTAGCTTTGACTATAACCTGAGTGCAAAAGTTTGTCGGAGCTGTAAAGGGGTCTATTATGTTATGCTCATTTTTGCCAAATTAAAGCTCTAATAATTGTATACAGAAATTAAAAAAGTTGTCAAATTTTAAGTTGAGCTAGTAAACATCACCCTCTTCCGACAGTGTCTGTCCTGAGTTAACCCAAGGGCTCAGGACAAATTTTTCAAAGGGGAAATTATTGTAGTGTTGAGCCTTTCAATATAGTGTTGTATTCTTTTTTTAGTAAAGTTTTAAAAAAAATAGATGGGATAACAGGATTTATTTGATATAAATTAATTATTAATCTTGTTTATCCTGTAATCTTGCAAAGCTGAGATTAGCTCACGTCAAATAAAAGAAAAGAATCATGAAACCGTTGTCTGAGAAAACTGAAACACGAATACAGGAAATGGGAAAACGGTTGCTCGAAGCAGCACGCAAGCGAAAGCAGGCTTTCTGGGCGCGGGAACACTGGGAAGAAATACTCTTTCACAAATTAATGGACAATGAGCAATTGCGTGTGCAGTTACTCCGCTTTGTGGATGTTCTTCCCGCACTGATTTCGGACGAAGACCTTTCCAAGCATCTTTATGAATACCTGGGAGAAGAGGATTTACCGATACCGGGGTTTGCCAAGTGGGGCATCGAGCATGCGCAAGGCTCTGTTGCGGCTCATTTGGCTGCCGGGGCAGTACGCACAGCTATGCACGGCCTGGCAAAACGATTTATAGGCGGCGAGGATGTAAACGACGCATTTAATACAGTCAAACACCTGCGCAATGAAAACATGTGCTTTACTCTTGATCTGTTGGGGGAAGCTACAGTTAGTGAAGCTGAAGCGGATGAGTATTGCGACAAGTATTTAAATTTTATTAAAGACCTGGCGCCCCGGCTTAAATCCTGGAAACCAAACCTTTTGCTGGATACTATCAATGACCGCTCCATTCCTCGATTTAACCTTTCTATTAAAGTTTCATCTTTATGTTCTCAGATTGATCCCATTGACATTGAAGGACGGGCTGAGACAATAAAAAAACGGTTGCGTTCTATATTTCAGGCTGCCAAAAAAGAAGGAGCCTTCATCTGCCTGGATATGGAGCAGTACGACATGAAGGAAATTATCCTGCGGGTGTTTCAGGATATTCTTGTTGAGCCTGAGTTTCGTGACTGGCCGGACGTGGGAATAGCGTTTCAAGCGTATTTACGCGATACGGAAAAAGATCTATTGAGTTTGGTAGATTGGTGCGGTAGCAGGGGGAGTCCTATTACTGTCCGGTTAGTTAGAGGAGCTTACTGGGATTATGAAAAGATAATAGCAAAACAGAATGAATGGAATATGGCCGTGTGGTCTGAGAAAGGGGAAACCGATCTTTGTTTTGAAAATTGTGTCCGTCACCTCATGGATAATTACCCGGTGTTAGATATTGCCGTCGGCTCCCATAACGTTCGGAGTTTAGCATTAGCAATGGTACTGGCTGAAGAGAAGGGTTTGAAGCCCGGACAATTTGAAATGCAAATGTTGTATGGTATGGCCGATCCTCTAAAAGAGGTTATTGTGGAAATGAACCAGAGGACTCGCATTTATGTTCCCTGCGGGGAATTGATTTCCGGCATGGCCTACATGGTAAGGCGGTTGCTGGAAAATACGGCAAGCCAATCTTTTCTGCGCATGAGCTTTGCTGAAGATCTTCCTGCTGAAACTCTCTTAGCTCCTCCGATATCTCCAGAGCAAAAAGAAGATGATTCTAATGAAAAAGAATCGACTCAACAACCCCCTTTCCCCTCTTTAGGGGGGGGGGATAAAAGGGGAGGGGAGCTTCCGCCTTTTGTTAACGAACCAGTTCATCGTTTTACAGACGAAGTGGAGCGCAAAGCCTTTGCCGCGTCTATTCAATATGTCCGCGACAACCTGGGACAGGAATATCCGCTTCTTATAAACGGAGAGAAGGTTAATAAAACCGTACACATTGTTTCAATAAACCCGGCGCGTCCTGAAGAAGTTGTGGGACGAGTTTCTCGATCGGATAAACAGGATGTTGGACGTGCTATAGAAGCCGCAATATCCGCGTTTCCCGGGTGGAGAGATTTGACCGCTAAAAAACGGGCTGATTACCTGATAAGTATCGCAAAGCATCTGCGCAAACGCCGAGACGAGTTTTCCGCGTGGCAAATCTTTGAAGCGGGTAAAACATGGCGAGAGGCGGATGCCGACGTAGTCGAGGCTATTGATTTCCTCGAATATTATGCGAGGGAAGCCATGCGTTTTTCATGTGAGACGAATTTTAATATTCCCGGTGAAAATAACGCATACTTCTATCAGCCCCGCGGTGTCGGCGTGGTTATCGCGCCGTGGAATTTTCCACTGGCTATTCTTTTGGGAATGCTGTCTGCTTCAATCGTGTCCGGTAATACAGTAATATTAAAAGCATCCTCGCAAACTCCGGTTATTGCCGCAAAGCTTGTGGAAGTTTTAAGCGAAGTGGGTTTGCCGAATGGGATCGTGAATTTCCTTCCCGGTTCCGGAAGTGAGATTGGTGATTTTCTTGCAAGCCATCCAAAGGTAAATTTTATTGCCTTTACAGGTTCACAGGAAGTGGGATGCGGAATTTATAAATTAGCCGCGGAAGTTCAAGATGGTCAGACACATTTGAAACGCGTTATTGCTGAAATGGGCGGAAAGAATGCCATTATTGTGGATTCCGACGCGGATATGGACGAAGCGGTATCAGGGATTGTTGCTTCCGCGTTTGGGTACCAAGGACAAAAATGCAGCGCGGCTTCGCGGGTTATTGCGGTGGGGAATGTTCATGATATCCTTGTTCAGCGATTAGTAGAAGCAGTACGCAGTTTGCGGGTCGGGATGCCGGAAGACCCAGGAAGTTTTATGGGAGCGGTTATTGACGAACAGGCTAAGAAAAAAATACAAAACGCTATTGAAAATGGAAAGCGGACAGCCAATGTTGCGTTGGAAGTAGACGTGAGTTCGTTAGGTAATGGCTTTTTTGTTGGCCCAACTATTTTTGTGAATGTTCCGCCTGCGAGCGATCTTGCCCAAAAAGAAATCTTTGGTCCTGTATTAGCTGTTATTCAGGCAAAGAACTATAAAGAAGCTTTGGATATTGCGGGAAAAACGTCTTACGCGTTAACAGGAGGTGTTTATACCCGGAGTCCGGAAAACATGGAGCTTGCAAGGCGGGAGTTCAGAGTAGGTAATCTCTACTTTAACCGGAAAATTTCAGGGGCTATTGTCGGACGCCAGCCGTTTGGTGGTTTTAAGATGAGCGGCATCGGCAGCAAAGCCGGGGGTCCGGATTATCTTTTACAGTTCATGGAACCCCGTACCCTTACAGAAAACACATTCCGCCGCGGCTTTTCACCGGAAGAAATGTAAGAATCAGCTTTAAGCCGTTAGCAGTTAGTAAAGATTTTGACAGGACACGCTCAGCGGGTCAGGATAGCAGAATAAACTGGATTTTTTTAAGCCTAAAAGCTGATTGCTGATAGTTGTCAACTTACATATCATGAAAATTCTAATCACAGGTTCCCATGGTCTTGTTGGTTCTGCTCTTATCCCGGTGGTTGCAAATGCCGGGCATACGGTAATTCGTATGATTCGCCCGCCAATGAAACCGGATGAAAAAAAAATCTTATGGAATCCACAAACAGGCTTTGTTGAAAAGGAAAAGCTTGAGGGCTTTGATGCTATAGTTCATCTTGCGGGAGAGAATATCAGTACAGGTAGGTGGACAGCGGAAAAAAAAGCGCGCATCCGTGACAGTCGCGTAAAGGGAACACGGTTTCTTGCAGAAATTATAGCCGGACTGAAAGCTAAACCTAAAATCCTCGCTTCAGCTTCTGCAATCGGGTTCTATGGTAGTCGGGGAACGGAGGTCATGAGTGAAAAAAAATCACCTGGTTCAGGGTTTTTGGCGGAAACATGCGTTCAATGGGAGGCAGCCACAGAACCGGCAAGTCAGGCAGGAATCAATGTTTTTCATCTTCGGTTCGGGATAATACTCAGTCCAAAAGGCGGAGCATTGGCCAAAATGCTCCCTCCTTTTAAGCTTGGTGTGGGAGGCAAAATTGGCAGCGGCTTTCAGTATATGAGCTGGATTTCAATAACTGATGTGGTGAGTGCTGTAATGCATTTTTTGAAGAGGAAAGAACTTAACGGACCGGTTAATATTGTTTCTCAACAGCCCGTGACAAACCTTGAATTTATAAAAGCGCTTGGCAAGGTTTTATCCCGGCCTACATTTTTTCCTTTACCGGCTTTTGCAGCGCGATTTGCATTGGGAGAAATGGCTGACGAATTGCTTTTATCAAGTACGCGTGTTGAGCCTTCCCGCCTGAAGGCTTCGGGTTATGCTTTTCAACACAATAATATTGAAAAGGCTTTGCAAAGTATGTTGAAAAAGTAAGAAATTGTCTATATCAATGACAGGAGTCGATGGTTTTTTCTAACGGGATAAGTGTCGCTGTTCAATTAATCCGGGTTTTTAATTTAATTCTTATTGAATAACAGATTATCAAGAGAAATTTTTCCTCCTCCGTTTATTATTAAAGCAATTGCCATGCAAAGGAGTGATCCCGCAAACTCAAATCCCTTATTGGATACAAAAAAACCATGTTTTAGATGCACCGTGAAAACAGCAACCGACATTACGACGGCAATAAAGAGCGCTGCCCACCTTGTAAAAAGCCCCAGCAGCGTCAGTAGCCCCCCAAAAAATTCCGCACAAGAAAGCGCGATTCCAAAGAAAGCCGCGAAACCAAAACCCATCATATCCATAAACCGGATTGTTCCTGCAATGCCGCCTCCTCCAAAAAAACCGAATAGTTTCTGGCTCCCATGAGTTAAAAACACCACACCGAGCGCTATTCTTATGGAAAGCATACTGTACTCTTTGAATCTATCCAGATTTGAATCTAAAACCTTAATTATAAACATGAAATGTATAAAAGTGTTTTTGAAAATTTCATTTTATTTATCCCGGGCCAAGCGAAACCCGTAAAGCATACGCCGGTGGCTGTCAGGCCTATCCCTGTGGCGTTTAGCGGCTCTCAGGTTGTTTGACAAGTTGCCCCAAGAACCACCCCTAAGAACTCTGTATTCTCCACTGCCTGGCCCTTTTGGATTGTTACGGGGGCTCTTTTGGTAATAGTCCTTATCATACCAATCCTGCACCCATTCCCAAACGTTACCAGACATATTGTATAACCCTAATGAATTAGGTAGTAAACTTTTTGCCGAAATAGTCTTTGTTCTATAAATCCCAGGTCGGGAGTAAGGTTTCTTATACTTCAGACTCCCATTAAAATTTGCCTCATCAGGTCCTATGATATTTTTCCCAGTAGCAAACCTCAGCTTTTTCCCCCCTTCTCTCGCTGCATACTCCCATTCCGCTTCTGTTGGAAGCCTGTAGTTCATGCTGGTCTTTACATTCAACATCCTGATGAATTCCTGAACATTGTTCCATGACACATTATCCGCAGGGCAGTCATCCCCACAGTCATAAAAGGACGCCATGTTATTCCCCATGACCTCCTTCCATTCCCTCTGTGTCAGTTCATATTTTCCAAGATAAAAATCATCCACGCAGACCTCATGAACTGGTTTCTCATCATATTTCCCATCCCCGAAGGTATCTCCCATTTGATAACAGTCTCCCTTAATGAAGACCATATCCTGCTTCCCGATCTGTCTGCCCTTATTAGAGTGGGGTTCTATCGCAAATGCAGTGGAAGTCAAAGCAGTAGAAACTAATACCAAAAGGATGTACAAAATTAAATCTAAGAATTTCATTTTGGTTATCCCGGAGTTCAACTTAGATATGGGGCACCTCTAAAAACTCTATTTTTTCATATCACAACCCCCTTAATCCCCCTTTTTTAATGGGGGATAAAAGATGGATGTGAGTTTTTAGAGGTGCCCATATCTAATTACCGTCTTATCATATTAAGGGCGGAACCCGCATTAAACCATAGAATATGTTCGAAGTTCATGCTGTGTGACGCAGAAATGGTGTTTGTTGAACCATTACTGTGGCGGATGTTAATCAATACTTCTTTATCGGGTTCTAATTTATCGAGATCGCGAAAAGTAAGGCTATCATCCTTTTTGATTATCTCATAATCAGAAGGATCACTAAAAACTAATGGAATTATGCCTTGTTTTTTCAGATTTGTTTCATGGATACGGGCATAGCTGCGTGCCAGAACTACAAGGCAACCCATGTACCGTGGTGACATTGCTGCATGCTCCCGCGAACTCCCTTCTCCATAATTATTATCTCCAATTGCAATCCAGCCCTTGTTAAGCGCCTTGTAATCACGGGCAATATTGTTTAGAGATTGATCCTCCTTGCCGGTAAGAACGTGATAACCTGTGCCCGGTTTATTAGAAAATACATTATTTACACCTGAAAACAAGTTGTCGCTGATACGATCCAGATGTCCACGGAACCTTAACCATGGTCCTGCAGGAGAAATATGGTCAGTCGTACACTTGCCCCGGGCCTTAATAAGCGCTGGTAGTTCAGAATAGTCTTCTTTCTTATCTGCTGCCTCAAAAGGTTCTAACAGACAGAGACGTTCACTTGAGGGATCAATAGAGACAGTAAGGGAATCAGGCTCACTGGAAGGAGCAACAAAACCGCTTTTATCCTGAATCAATCCCTTTTCCGGGAGCTCACTTGCTGCAGGAGGATTAAAAATAACGGTTCCCCCTTTATCCAGTTTAATTCCTTTGTGAATTGGATCTTGGTCTAAACTACCGTTCAGCGCGTAAGCTGTAACAACCTCTGGACTGGCGATGAAAGAATGAGTGTTAGGATTACCATCGTTATGGCGCGGTGAATTACGATTATATGAATTCATTATAGAGTTTTTTTCTTTTTTATCTACATCGCTTCGCTCCCACTGGCCGATACATGGCCCGCAGGCATTTGCAAGTACTTTAGCGCCGATAGCCTCAAGATCGCCTAATAAACCATCCCGTTCAATAGTAGCTCGTACCTGCTCTGAGCCGGGGGTAATAAGAAAAGGAACGCGTGTCTTCAAGCCCTGTTCCTTTGCCTGCCGTGCAACGTGAGCCGCGCGGCCAATATCTTCATATGAGGAATTAGTACAACTTCCAATAAGCGCGGCTTTAAGCGCCATAGGATAGTCGTTTACTTTGGCATCTTGAGCCATTTTAGATACAGGTCGCACCAAGTCCGGAGTATGGGGTCCAACAATATGCGGTTCCAGAGTAGAAAGGTCGATTTCAATAACCTGATCATAATATTTCTCCGGTTGTTCAATTACTTCAGGGTCTGCAACTAGGTGCTTTTTATATTTCTCAGCTATATTAGCAATCTTATCTCGTCCGGTAGCGCTTAAATAATGAGCCATTTTGTCATCAAAAGGGAATATTGAAGTAGTGGCGCCCAGTTCAGCTCCCATATTGGCAATGGTGGCCTTAGCGGTACAGCCCAAAGACTGTGCTCCTGGACCAAAATATTCAATGAATTTTCCGGTTCCACCACTTGTGGTTAGTATTCCGGCAAGCTTAAGAATAACATCCTTTCCACTTGTCCAATCGGATAATTCTCCTGTGAGGCGGATACCAATAATTTTTGGCCACAATACTTCCCAGGCCATGTCTGCCATTACTTCTACCACATCGGCGCCGTCAACACCAACCGCAACCATACCGAGTCCGCCTGCATTTGAAGTATGAGAATCAGTACCTATTATAAGCCCACCTGGGAAAGCATAGTTTTCTAAAACCACTTGATGTATGATGCCGGAACCCGGTTTCCAGAACCCTATTCCGTATTTAGCCGCTGCCGATACCAGAAAATCATATACCTCGCGATTGTTATTCTCCGCGGTTTTCAGATCCTCATGCGCATTAATCTGTATGCGAATCAGGTGATCGCAATGTATTGTCGTAGGAACAGCAACACTCTTGACTCCTAAATTAATGAACTGCAGTAAGGCCATCTGCGCCGTAGCATCCTGCATTACTACACGATCCGGATTAAGTAAAACTGTAGTTACTCCACGTTTCGGCAAGCCTTCATTGCCCAATTCAAAATGAGCAAATAATATCTTTTCTGAAAGAGTTAAAGGCCACTTCTTAGCGCGGCGGACAGCAGCAAGCCGTCTCGTCAACACTACTTTAAAGTGGTTTTCAATTTTATCAACGAAATCTTCTTGATTTTTTTCCATCCATTCTCCTTATGTTAGAATACGCGCTTTACGTTAAGATACGCAATGTATCCAAAAAGATTTAGAATTTCAAGAACTATTTGCGTGCGCCTCTATAAACTCCTTTTTTTAAAGAGCAACCCTTAATTCTCTTTGTTAAAATGGAATTAAAGAAGTGAATATGAGATTTAAATGAGCTCTTTCAAAAAAAGTTGCTGGTTCTGAAAATCCAGATCAAGAAAAGTATCCAATTGATGTTTGTATAATGAAGAAAGTAAAACCTGAGTGGGATAGCCTGATTTTTTTAAGATTTTATCAGTGTATTTTTTCAAATTTCAAAATTAGTTCTGCTTTACAGATATAAAAATGGCCAATTAACTTAAAACCATTTTCTTTCATAATATCGACTAATTTTTTTCGAGTATAATGAGTAATATGGTCATCTTTGTACCCTCCCGGTATAAAAAACCCGTATAAAGGTTCAATGATCCTCCACATTATTGTAGAATAATCCGGTGTACCTAATATCAAACAGCCGCCAACTCTCAAGATACGTGCCATTTCCTTGAAAATAACCGGATCATAATTGACATGTTCAATTACTTGAGAACAAATCGCGGACTCGACACTGCTATTTTTAAAGGGGAGAGCAAAAACAGAGGCATTAACAAGGGGAACATGGTATCTTCTCATATAACGGAGCCGGCTTATTCCGATATCTATTCCAACGGCACGATTTAATGTTTTTAAAATCCGGCTTGAACCGCATCCAATATCAAAAGTCAATTTTTTAGAATCCGCGTTTTGAGTAATAATTGCGTGCCGCTTCCTCTGCCAGTATCTTTGTAAGGGTATCTTACTTATATAAGCACGTTCATCATAATCGGCTGAATCAATAGAATTTCGCAAACACCACATCTTAACAAGTGTTTTTAATAAAACAATTCCAAACTTAAACAACTTTGCTTTTGACTGGCCGCTTTTGCGAGGGACATATATTAAGGGAGTTTCCAATATTTGATATCCTTGTGCATAGCATTTAATCAACACTTCTTCTAAAATTTCAAATTGTGTTCCTTCCAAGGGAATTTCTTCCAGTATCTGCTTTTTATAAAGGCGAAAACCGCTGGAAAAATCTTTGATTGGTAAAGAAAGAATTTTGGAAAAGCTGAAATTCAAAATGACGCTAAATATTTTCCTGATAACAGGCATATTAGCCTCGCCGCCAGGGATATATCTTGATCCGATAATGATCTCTGCTTCATGACGTCTTTCCCACATATGTTCGATAAAATCAGGGTTATGAGACAAATCGGCGTCAAGTGTGAGAATGAACTTTCCCTTAGCATATTTAAATCCAAGTTTTAAAGCATTACCGTATCCTTTCTGGGGATGGATAATGACCTTTGCTCCAAAGGAAGACGCGGTCTCAACCGTATCATCTACAGATCCCCCATCAACAATAATTATTTCATAACAGTTGGTTAGAGATGAAATAACTTGCTTGACTTTCGGAATTAAGAGGACAAGGTTATCTTTTTCATTAAGAGTTGGAATAATTATAGATAAATCCATTTTTCAGCAAACTGGAAAACCAGCATATTACGAAGATTAGGATTAAGCTATCGGTAAAATTCTAAAGGATTAACCAGCACATTTAAAGAAATTTTGACTTTGCTAAAATCAACTACTTTCCCATTTAAAGCATCGTTAAACAAGTTTTGGTTCTCATGACTTTTCCACAACCTAATGCCTTGTTTTATAAAATGAAGCCCCTCCTTATATTTCAGTTTGCCAACTATAGATTCATCCATCATGGCTTGAGAACAGAGAATAACCCCTAAATAAAATAAAGGAGCTGAAAATTCTTCCATATGATCCTTATTATCCAGTTCAGGGTCTGCCGCAATTGCCTTCCTTAAATTTTCTACAGCCAAATCTGGCTTGCCCAGATTTAACCACATTAAACCGAGGTTGTTATAACCTCTTCTGATATTTTTCACATTAGGAATTTTCACGAATTGATCAAAGTACATTATTGCCTGTGAATATTTGCCAATTCTTCCCATATGCCATCCTTTTAAAAACAACCAGAAAGGAGAACTTTTTTCTACATCCTCTGATAAAGAATCTGCCCAAATGCTAACATTCTCGTCTAAATATATTTTAAGATCAGATACTTCATCAACTTTTTTTGGATTAAAACTCTCTGGAAACCAGTATGGTATTTGTTTCCTTTTATCTAAATTACCAATATACCAAACCCTAACTCCATTCCCTCTAAAAAAAATATTTTCTAACGCATGCTGCTTATAATATTTTTTTAAATAGTATCTGTAAACACTTCCATCCGGAGGAAGAGCAATATTTGATATATTTAAAATTATATCCCTTTCTTTTTTATTATTTTTCAAGTAATCACGAACAGCTTTAATATCACTAAACTCGTCTCCGTCTGTTAAGCGTGTAAAAATTTCTTTATGAAGATCAGGACCAAACCAAACGTTTGAGGGGACATAAATCCAGACAAATAAAAACAAGTATCCTGCGCAAAAACTATAAAGACTTCGTCTGGACTGATTCTCTTTAATTTTATTTTTCATAAAGTCAAATAGAGATACTCCTGCAACGGCCATAAATATCCAGTAAGGTATTAAAAAATAGGAATAATAACGATGTGCAAAATGAATTTTAAATATTTCAGCTGAAAGTAATGGGATAACAATTGTTAGTGCTAATAAAAAAGTTGTCTCAAAATTTTTTTTCCAGGATAAAAACATCCCTATGATAAAGAGAGAAAACTGTATAAAACTGGAGATGTGCTCCCCCACAGAAAACTCTGTAATAAACTTACTTAAAAATCCTAATGTTATATTACTTTCTGTTTGACTCATTCCGCCAAAAAAAGATGCATTAAATAATTTATTGTTACCCGTAAAATTAGTCCCTGTTATCTTTGACCATAATACTTGGGCGAGCGGAACGTCCTGATAGCTATAGACAAAACATATAGTTGCCAGCACTATACATAAAGAGGTAAAAAGAACAACCAGCTGAAACGAAGTGTCACCCAAACTCCTGTTCTTATAAAAGTAATCTTTTAAGAAAATTACTGTTAGAAAAAATCCGACAACTCCAAAGAGAAAAAAGGTGGTTAAATGATTATATGCTCCTATAATCAGGGATAATATAAAAGATAGCCAGTGCCATAGACCTCCTTTTAGCGCTATCCGCATTGTCACAAACAGCAATATTATTGAAAAAGTAATCATTCCTTCATATCCTCTCGTTTCTGTAGAAAAACGGATATGAGCAAATGAAAACGCAAGTATAAAGATCACAAGAAAAGCTTCTCTATCTCCAAAATATCTTTTGGTGAAAAAATAAAGAAAGGGGAATGTAATTAAAGCTAAAATAAAATTAGGTAACCGCAATATTGGTAGAGAATCAGAAAAAAAATATTTCATTACACTTACGTTAAAAGCGGCAAGAGGATGAACAATTAAACGGTAAGGAGTAGTTAATATATCAAGAGGTGAGGATTGAGGAAGAATGTAATATACCAGTGCAATAGACTCATCGTGCCCCATTGAGTGATCAAGAAATAATAAACGGATAAAAAAACCTGCAAGAAACAGCAAAGAAAAGCAAATAAATTTACGAAGTTTGCCAAACTCATTTATTTTCATATGAAAAAAGTTTAAGTAAAACCAAATTATTTTTCAATTAAAAATTTGCTTTCCGCGTTACTTAAGTTAATAGGATATACTGTACCCCATTAAGTGAACTGGTTTAAATTGGTAGTTTTTACTACTATAATACCAACTTATGAAAGGGGAAGTACTATGAAATACCGTCAATGGGATTCCAAGACTAAAGCTAATATTGTTCTGGGGGGACTCCATAACAATGTGTCGTTTTCCGAGCTCTGCAACTGGCATCAGATCATGCAAAGCACATATTATTACCTGCTTAAGGAGTTTGAGACGAAATCTTCTTGATTTTTTTTCCATCCATTCTCCTTATGTTAGGATACAAAATATATCCAAAAAGGATTAAAATTTTAAGGACTATTTGCGTGCGTCTCTAAAAATTCTTTTTTTAGAAAGTTTTTTTAGCCACTAGGACACAAAGATACAAAAAGATTAAGGAAAAAGGGAGAGTGAGGGAAAAGGAGGTAATCCTGGCAACTGCCAACTGTTCACTTCCTGCTGACTTTGTGATTGTGGCTATCCCTGACCACAACCCTTCAGGCGGTCTTCCTTCGGAATCCATCCAATTCGGCTCTCCCTGCCGAATTATGGTTGCGGAGCCTCTCCACTTTATGTTATACGCTTGCTCTTAAACGAACTTCATATTAAAATTGAAAAAATATGAATGTAGTTATTTTAAAATGTTGGCACAAGCGGCAATCTATGGATGCTGTTTCCAAATGATAGAATGTCGAAATCAAACTTTATTCAGGCAGGAAAAGCCATTCAAATGATGAAAAATAAAGTATTAATAAAAACTATAGCAGTTATTATTTTGTTATTACCTGTTTCTGCTTTAGCAGATGGAGGAATAGATGTCGGCGGCAGGCATTCCACAAGTATGGTCTTCATCAAAGGCGGTTGTTTTGATATGGGAGATCAGTTTGGCGATGGGGAAGATAATGAAAAACCGGTTCATGAAGTCTGCGTAGATGATTATTATTTGGGAGAGCATGAAGTAACACAGAAAGAATGGAAGGATGTTATGGGAAGTAATCCATCTCATTTTAATTATTGCTGTGGTGATTTTCCTGTTGAGACCGTCTCCTGGAATGATGTGCAGCAGTATGTAAGAAAGCTTAATGATAAAACAGGGATGAGATATCGACTTCCTACAGAAGCAGA
>CAJXCL010000017.1 GCA_913051775.1 uncultured Nitrospirota bacterium
TAAGCTCAGTGAGATCTTCAAATACAATAACCATCCCAAGATAATCATTTTGTCTATTTCTCAGAACACTAATGCTGGTCAAAAGCGTTAACGTCACTCCTCTCACAGTTACATTAATCTGTTCTTCTATGGAATCAAGACCTTTTTTATTCATTTTTTTTATAAGGGATCTAACAGGTTTTAAGAGTGCTTTTTTAAAAATTTCTTTATAATATTTTTCACTGAGGTCTTTAGAAGGTATCTTTAAAATATTAACAGCCGCTTTATTAACAGTCGTTATTTTTCCTGCCCGATCAAAAGAGATAACACCGGCTCCTATATTTTCCAATACTGTTTCCATATATTTCCCATGTTTATCCAGCTCTGTGTTTATTTTCTTTAAATTATCCGTTGTTGCTTCAATTTTAATTTTTCCCTGACGAAGATTGTCAGACATTTGGTTGAAAGAATCCACTAATATGCCGATCTCATCATTTGCCTTCACATCTATCTTAATGCTTAAATTTCCAGCGGCAATTGCTTTCGTTCCTTCTGCAAGCTCTTGTATGGGATCTGTAATTCCCCTTGCTAGGTAAAACCCAAACCAAATGGCGGAAAAAAGAATTAATAAAGTAATCATCAAAAAAGTAGTAATGTATCCTGCTTTAACAGGGTACTTTAAAAGCTTTTGCTGCTTATATTCCTCAAAAATTCTTTGAATTTCATTAATTTTTGAAATCATGCTCTTTGGAATATAATAAGCTGTCAAAACAACCCCCTGAACACTTTGATCTTGAGGTGTCAACACGGGCGATATCCCGGCAATCATATATGCCTGTTGAAAAGATCTCAGTTCTGAAGTTGCATTTTTTTTTAATCCCTCATTAACTAATTCTGAAAAATCATTTAATTGAATTGTCTCCTGAAGTTTAGGATTAAATATTTCTACTACCACGATATCTTTTTTAAATATTTTTATTGCGTCGACACCGTACTCGATTCTTTTATTTCTTACAAAATCAAAAAGGGTCTTGAGGTTTTCCTCTGCTAAAAGGTTTTTCTCGGTTACAATCTCACTCAGTTTTTCTGAGAAGTAAATAGAATTATTTTCATGGTTCTTGTAATAACTTTGAGCAACATGCAACGATTCTTTCAAGGAAGTTTCTACCTGCACATTAAACCAATTATCTATACTATATGTGAAAAGCTTGCTGGCTACCAGAAAAAGCAAAGCTGATGGAACAAGCGCGAGAGTTAGGAAGGCCAGAACAAGTTTTGTCTGAAATTTTGCGCCAATTATGCCGCTTCTTCTTTCAGAGTAAAGTTTTACCAAGTTTCTGAAAATTAATAAAACAAGAGCGCAAAGCAAAATAATAATAATATTAAATAAAGCAAAAACTATAACATTATTTAAGAGGGGGGAAGGGGTATGCTGCTGCATGATGAAGGTTTCTATAAAAGTTAAAAGCACCAACAAAATAAAAACAGAAATAGCAATCTTTATAATTCGACGTTTTTTCCTCCTTAAATATTCTTCAGATGGAAAAGTAGCATGTGGTTTTTGCATGGCATCCCTTTAAAAGGGTTTATTTGAATGTAAAAGGAGAGGAGCTTTTCCAGGATGTATCAAAGTTCAAATATGACATAAAAAGTAAAATGTAATTAAATGGAAACCAGGTTTGCTTGGAGTTAAGTTCGGCTTTTACGTTTACATAATATTTTTCTTTCTTATCTAATTTTTTATTTGAAATTAGGTGAATAGAATCCAGTTGAGCCATCTTTTTAACCACTTCATCAAAATCTTCAGTAATCCTTTTAGTTATTTTATTCCCATTATTATCGATAATATTATATTTTTCCTTTAAAGTATCAAACTTCACATATCTTTTAATCGTACGAGTTGCCACCTTTTTGTCATAGAAAAAAGGAATTTTTCGTTTGAGAACCACAGCATAAGTGATCCCAACTGGCACTCCGGACTTGATAGCTTCTACAACATCTTCTGAAAATCCGTCTTTCAAAGAAGCGTCTAGTACAAGTCTTTTCCCTGTATTAAAAACTTCTATGTTAGCAATCGAAGCCGCCTTAGCATAAACTGGATTATTTACTAAAAGAATGGCAAGAGATACAAGGAATATCTTGAAAATTGCTCTAAACATAAGCAAACCTCAAAATAGTTAAAAATTGAATTGTCATAATACTATCTTCTGCAGCGATCGTCAAATTTATTTCTATTCGAATATAAAGTGCTATAATCACAATGCTGATACTTTAAAATTACTGTTTTTTTTATTTAGGAGACTTTCATGAGCACTGAAATTGAAAAAGCAAGACTCGAAACACGTGATGCGTTTAAAAATAGGGGACTCCTTTACAGACTATTTTTTGAAGAAATTTCAAAAGAAATAGGGGAAGAAAAAGCTGCAAATATTATGAAGAAAGCAATTTACAGATGGGGTGGCGCTAAGTCTGACCGATATCATGCGCTTGCCGGTAAAAAGGACTTCAAAGGAATAGCGGATGAATTTATCAGAACGTCTGTTTGTAATGGAGAAGTATTCAAACCATCAATTCATAAAGTAGATAACAAATCAACAGTAATTGATATGGAAGGATGTCCACTCGTAGAAGCATGGCGGGAAATGGGGCTTTCCGAAGAGGAAATAACAAAAATGTGCGAAATTTCCAATGCTACGGATTATGGAAAATATGAAGGAATGGGATTTAAGTTAACCATTGAGTCCACATTAGCCAAGGGCGAGGAAAAATGCAGGCTTAAAATAGAGGAGAAAGATTAAAAAAACAGAAATAACAAAATGTGTCACGCACTTTAACATAGCGAATACATTTCACTTCCACAACCCTCTTTTTCTTATCCTTGCGATTTGTTCGTATCGTCTAAATATTTTCCTATATTTAAAATGGAATTTTGTGAATGCGTGGCAGTATCCCTGTTTAATTATCTCCGCATTTAGAAAAGTACCTTCTTCAAGAAAAGCATGGGCTAAGATCCGTTTATATTTATCCCTCTGGTTTTGATCAAATTCTAATCTTATCTTTTTACCTTCTACCAAATTGGCAGTAAACATAGATGTTTTTTTGTTAAAGTATTGAACCGGCTTTTGAAGGCGCTTTGTTTCGGGTGCATCAACAACCATGTTGCATATTGCTGAAACAGGCCTAATATAGCGAATACAAGGCTGTGATTTACTTTCGGCATTATAATTCACACCTAAAAGTTATGGCAATAAGTAGAACTATAGATAGAAGTTTTTTTATCTTTCCTCTATTCGGTCCAGAACGGTCTATCAGGGAGTTAAGCAGCGAGGATAATCATTGAAAGAATGAAGAAACTCGTTTGCAGGGAGTCTGAAGAAAAAGAGATGCGTTGCAAAGAACCTACCATGAAAAAAATGGAAGGAATGCAATTATTTATTTAAAGTTAAATATTGATGGCTAAACCGAATGGAAGCGGGCAAAACAAAAAGTACAATACGTGATTCTCATTTAATGTCATATAGTTTAGCGCCGTCTATTACAGCCTGATCCAAACTTTTCCATTTAATCTCATGTTCTTTTTTAGACTCATCTTGGATAATAAATATTTCTTGCTTCCCCTTTTTAACACATTGATCAAGGGTTTCATTCCCATTAATTCCATCTTCCTCTCTGTCTTTGTAGACGATGTCGTAGCGACCATCTTCATCACGATCCAGAACATAGTAAAAGGGATTGTTGTTTAGAAGGTAGTGTTCATACCGCGTTTTTCCATATTCTTCGCGAGATTCAACAACTCCTACAGCCGGGCTTGGAATATAGTCAGTGTTCTCTTTAAGAACTACATCCACCTTAGTTGAAATTACGATATTCTTAGGGAATCTTTTTTTCATCTCCTCTGGCGTTGTAGAGGGAGTACTATAACCATAATCCTGTGGCGACTGTCTATACACTGTTACAAAATCGACTTTCCCATTTTTATCTGTATCATAAAAAAAATTGATAAGACTTCTTCCATCTATCTCCCATTTTACGCGATTGTCGGTAGAAACCTCAGGTGGACGCCATTCTCTACACTCAGGACCTTCATAGGGAACCCACTCATATTTCGTATTTTCCAGGGCAAAAGCTGTCGAGGCGAACAGGGTAAGAAATCCAAACAGAGAAATTAATTTTAAACCGGAATTAAATGTCTTCATTTTTTAAATCCTTTCATTTAAGCTTTTAATATTGTTGCAATATGTCTTACCATATTAAGCTACCTTAAAGGTCTATGTCAATAGCAGTTTTGTGTTTATTAGTGCAGATCCTTAAATATCCAAACACTCCTTAGAATCCGATAGGTTATCAAGCCATCAGATTCAATGGTTCAACAAAAAACTAATCCGAGATACCCTTAAATCAACTTAAAAAAGTTATTATAAAACTGTTGAGCTGATTTTTTAAGATTTTCTATCTTTTTGGTTGTATCATTTCTCATTTTTTTAGGATCAATATAGTCTTTGAGGCTATTTAGTTCTTCCTTATATTCTTCCATCCATTCAAAAGCAGCTTCTTCAGTGACTTCCAGATGGAACTGGAGCCCAATAATCTTTTCACCAATTTTAAAAGCCTGGTTTGGAAAAAGTTCTGATTCAGCCAATCTTTTTGCCCCTGATGGTATGTCAAATGTATCGCCGTGCCATTGAAAAACTGTAATGTCTTTTTCAAAACCAGCAAATAAGGCATCACTCATTCCATCACAGGTCAAAGATACAGAATACCAGCCGATTTCTTTTTTCTTTCCGGCAAATACCTTTGCCCCTGCTGTTTTAGCTATTAATTGTGAACCTAAACAAAGGCCGAGAGTCGCGATTTTTTTATTGATTGCTTCATGGATCAGACGTTCCTCATCAAGCAAATAAGGATGTTGTTTTGTTTCATACACATTCATAGGACCGCCAAGTATGATAAGCGCGGAATAACCGGAAAGATTTTCAGGAACTTTGTCATTGTTGTACAACTGGATGTAGTGATATTCCATGTTCCTGTTTTTAATAGCGGCTTCCATTGTCCCAAGGTTTTCACAACCTATATTTTGTAAAACAAGAATTTTTTTCATTTATTTCAAGCTTGAGATCACAGCGTGGCTAGACCGCAACAAATTATAACCCTCTGTATCCCCATTTGCTAACGGGGAATGAAGAGAGAATTCCCCTCTAACAGTGTCCCTCTGGGACTGGGGTGTGTTAAAAAACTTTGCCAAAAAAACACGATGTTGCAAGTTTTTAATATAAAGCGCAGATCATCATTGTTTTTATTTTGATAAAATACGAGAAAAACTATATTATATGAAGTTATTTTTTGCAAGGCGAAATCGGCTGGATAACTGAACCGCAAAGTTCACGAAGAACGCGCAATAGATTCTTTGAACTGTATGGATATATTTTTCTTCATTATTTTCAAGTGATTCATGGTTTATTAAGAATTTAGGAGCAATACAGTATGACAAAAACATCAGCAAAACTAAGAAAGACACATTCTTGTGGTGTTCTTACAAGTAAAAATGATGGAGAAGAAGTGGTTTTAATGGGATGGGCGGATACGAGAAGAGATCATGGCGGTTTGATATTTGTCGACCTCAGAGATCGTGAAGGTATAACGCAGGTTGTTCTTAACCCTGAAATAGACCAAATAGCTCACAATGCTGCACAGTCTATCCGCAATGAGTTTGTTATAGCAGTAAAAGGCAGGGTGCGGAAAAGGCCGGAAGGTATGGCCAACCCGAAACTAAAAACAGGAGAAATCGAAGTTTATACCAGTGATCTGGAAATCCTGAATGAATCCAAACCCCTCCCTATTTCTTTTGACAATAGAGAAGAGATTTCCGAAAACAACAGGCTGAAGTATCGTTTTTTGGATTTACGAAGCGCAGATTTACAAAATAATCTCAAGTTGCGCCACAAGGTTTGCCGGGTTGTACGCAATTATCTAGACTCAAACGGTTTTATAGATATTGAAACACCTGTCTTAACAAAAAGCACCCCGGAAGGAGCACGCGATTACCTGGTACCAAGCAGACTCAATCCGGGCCAGTTTTACGCTCTACCTCAGTCTCCGCAACTATTTAAGCAATTGCTGATGGTTTCCGGTTTTGAACGTTATTACCAGATAGTCAAATGCTTCAGGGATGAAGACCTGAGGGCAGACCGCCAACCGGAGTTTACACAAATTGATATGGAAATGGCATTTGTTAATGAAAAAGATGTATTTTCTTTTGTCGAAGGGATGATATCTAATATTTACAAAGAAATCAAAGGTATTGAACTGAAATTACCATTTGATACTTTACCATACCGGGAAGCCATGGACAGGTTCGGAAATGATCATCCCGATGCGCGGTTTGGGTTGGAATTAAGGGACATAACTGATCTTGCCAAACAGTCTGATTTTAAAGTTTTCACAACGGCAACGGATAAAAAAGGACTGGTAAAGGCTATTAACGCAAAAGGATGCGCGGATTTTTCGCGGAAGGAATTAGATGATTTAACAGAAAATGCAAAAGTTTATGGGGCAAAAGGCATGGCGTGGATTAAAATTAACAAAGACGGCCTGCAATCCCCAATAATTAAATTCTTCAGCGAAGAGTTAATGGATCAAATTGTGAATCGATTAGAAGGAAATGAGGGAGACCTTCTTCTTTTTATGGCTGATACCCCAAAGATAGTGGCTGATACTCTATCATACCTACGGATAACCATAGCAAAACGTTTGAATCTAATTGACGAATCAAAGATTAATTTTGTTTGGGTTACAGATTTCCCGTTAGTGGAATATGATGAGGAGCAAAAAAAATATAACGCTATGCACCACCCTTTTACATCTCCGAGTGATAGTGATCTCGAATATTTTGAATCAGATCCAGCTAAAATAAAAGCAAAGGCCTATGATCTTGTTTTGAATGGAACGGAAATTGGTGGGGGAAGCATAAGAATTCACAGGAAAGAAATACAGGATAAGATGTTTAAACTTCTCGGCATATCGAAAAAAGAGGCTGAAAAACGGTTTGGATTTTTACTCCATGCCTTGGAGCACGGAGCTCCTCCTCATGGCGGCATAGCCTTTGGATTGGATAGAATATTAATGATTTTAATCGGCGCCGCGTCAATCAGGGACGTCATTGCGTTCCCAAAAACTCAAAAAGCCACCTGCCTCATGACCGACGCTCCCTCAAATGTGGATGAGAAACAATTAAAAGAACTTAAACTCAAGCTGAATGTGATCAAATAGGAACCATAGCGCGGCCGTAACCTAAAAATAGAACACAGATTACGCTGATTAAACAGATTTTTGTTTCACAGATTCTCCATAAAAGAGTACCTGCAAAACTTGAATTTTCAGATAAACCGAGGAAAAAATGAAAAATAATGCCGTAAGAGTTCGTTTTGCGCCCTCCCCTACCGGTCATCTGCATATTGGCGGTGTGCGGACAGCGCTCTTTAATTACCTGTTTGCTAAACATAATAACGGAACTTTTTTGCTCCGTATAGAAGATACCGATACCTCCCGTTCCACCGAAGAGTCCATTCAGCAGATCATCGAAGGTCTCAAATGGATTGGGATAGAGTGGAATGAAGGACCTTTCAGACAGACTGAAAGAAAAAAAATTTATCAATCTTATCTTAAAAAGCTTTTAAATGAAGGAAAAGCCTATAAGTGTTATTGTTCTTCGGAAAATCTTCGTGAAATACGGGAAAAGGCGATGGCTGCAGGAGAAAATCCACGATATAACAGAAAATGCCGCGATTTAAGTGAACATCCAAAAGAGAAACCTTTTGTTGTCCGATTCCGAACTCCAGTTGACGGCTCGGTCACTATAAAGGATCTGCTCCATGGTGAAGTTACTTTTAATATGTCTGAAATGGACGATATAATCTTAGCCCGATCAGACGGTAGCCCAACTTACAATTTTGTAGTTGTTGTGGATGACGTAGAAATGGAAATCACTCATGTGATCCGCGGAGACGATCACCTGTCTAATACTCCAAAGCAGGCGCTTTTATACCAGGGTCTTAATCTCCCATTCCCTGAATTCATTCACATCCCAATGATTCTCGGCAAGGACAAAAAACGACTGAGCAAGAGGCACGGAGCCACTTCGATTCTAGCATATAAAGATATGGGATACCTGTCGGAAGCGATGATTAATTATCTCGTTCGCCTCGGCTGGTCTTCCGGGGATCAGGAAATTTTCTCCAAAAAAGAAATGATCGAGAAGTTTACCTTGGAAAATATAAATAAATCAGCCGGAGTATTCGACACTGATAAATCGCTCTGGCTAAACCAGCATTATATTAAAGAAAGCAGACCTTCTGATATATCCCCTCTTTTGAAAAAATTCTTAGTACTTGAAAATATAATTTCTACTGAGAACGATTTTGCTGATAATGAAATAGAAAAGGTTATCCCTTCATTACAAGAGCGAAGCAAAACTCTAATTGAGATGGCTCATAAAGCGGAGTTTTATTTTAAAGAGGAAATAGTTTATAACGAAGCTGCGGCTAAGAAATATTTAAAAACTGATATTCTTTTAATATTTAAAGAGTTTGAAGATAAACTTATAGCTATATATGATGCTTTATCCTATGAAAATTTAGAACCTATATTTGATGAATTAATGAAAAATCATAATCTCAAATTAGGTAAAATCGCCCAGCCGTTAAGAGTCGCACTAACGGGATTAAAAGAAAGTCCCGGAATATTTGAAGTAATCGTTTTGTTAGGCAAAGATAAGGTCTTAAAGCGTTTGCAGAAAGCTATTGAATACATCCAACCTTAAATAATTTAACCTCAGAGTTTGCCAATCTTGCAGAGAGAAAGATGGAATATTCTTTTCTTGCGGAAGTTGTATTAATTACCCATTTCCTATATGCCTTCTTTGTTGTCGGAGGTCTGCTGCTTATTTGGATAGGAGGATTCATCAAATGGCAGTGGGTAAAGTTATTCTGGTTTCGTGTTATTCATCTTGCTTCAATAGCTTTTGTCGCTGTTATATCCTTGTTCGGTATTCCCTGCCCTCTTACGATTTTGGAAGGAAATCTTCGCATAGCAGGCGGAGCAGATTTTTATAACCAGAGCTTTATTCAATACTGGCTTCACAAAATTCTCTTTTATGAGGTACCTGAGGAGATATTTACTGCAATTTACGTGGTTTTTGCAATAGCAGTTACAGGATCATTCTATTTTGTCCCTGTCCATTTACCAACTTTTTTAATCCAGAAAAACACAAAAAATAGGAATTAACATCCCTCTTTAATCCCCCTTTTTAAAGTGGCATTTTTGGGTGGTACCTCTACACAGTGTCTATGATTTGAATTTCATTTGTTATCGCTATATACTTTTCCGATCAATGAAAATTGTTTTACAAAGAGTATCTGAAGCATCTGTTGAAATTGATGAAGTTGTTGTCGGTAAGATCGGACGTGGGATTATAATCCTGCTTTGTGTTGAAAAAGGAGATTCTATAAAAGATGTTGAGTACCTTTCTGAGAAGACGATCTACCTTAGAGTCTTTGATGACGAGCAGGGAAAAATGAACCTCTCGCTGCTTGATATCAATGCTGAAATGTTGATTATTTCGCAATTTAGCCTAGCCGGAGATTGCAGAAAAGGGAGAAGACCGGGATTTGATAAGGCCGCGGAACCTGACCTTGCAAAGAAGCTATACCTTCAATTCATTCGCTCTGTGCAAAATAAAGGAGTTAAAACTGCAGAAGGGAAGTTTGGAGCGTTAATGAGCGTTAATATCACAAACGATGGACCTGTTACTTTTATTCTGGAAAGTAAGTAATGTCCTCTAAAAACCAGACTTTTGATCTTTTATTAGATGAATTTGTTAATTATTTAATTGTAGAGAGGCGTCTGGCAGACAATACAGTTGAATCTTATCAAAGAGATATTCTCCGTTTTCTTGATTTTGTTTCATCCAAAAGAATTCAAAATATTGAAAATGTAAAAATAGATACCATCCGCTCTCATTTAAAAAATCTGATGGAGAGTAATCTGTCTTCTGTTTCATTAGCCCGTCACTTAGCTTCTATTAGAGTCTTTTATCGTTTTTTAGTTAATGAGAGAAAATTGAAAGAAGACCCAACCACATACCTTGAATCACCAAAACTCTGGAGCCGCATACCTACTGTATTAACTTTAAAAGAAGTCGACTCGCTATTAAATCAGCCTTATACCAAAACCGCTCTTGGTTTAAGGGATAAGGCTATGCTAGAAATCCTTTATGCAGCTGGTCTTAGAGTGTCTGAACTGGTTTCTTTAAGGACAAACGATATTAACCTGCAATCGGGATATCTTGTTTCTACTGGAAAAGGTTCCAAAGAAAGGATCATTCCCATTGGAGAATCAGCCCGTATAAAGACTGAAGAATATTTAAACAACGTTCGTCCACAACTGCTCAAAGGAAGCAAGATGCCCGAACTTTTTTTGAGCCGTTTTGGGAGGAAGATGACGAGACAAGCATTTTGGAAAATTATTAAAAAATACGCCCTGTCTGCCGGAATAAAAACAAATTTAAGTCCTCATTCACTGCGGCATTCTTTTGCCACGCATTTACTGGCAGGAGGAGCTGATCTGCGGGCTGTTCAACAGATGTTAGGTCACGCAGATATTTCCACCACACAAATTTATACTCATGTTATGAAAGACCGGCTGAGAGAGGTTTACGATAAATTTCATCCAAGGAAATAAATGTACATCAAGTTAGGTCATCCTGGCCAACTTTTTCAAAATTCCTGTATATTAAATTAAAAAGGAAATATTGTTTCCCCTTCAACCATTGAAAAAGTTATTTCTCCTTTTGATGAGAAAATGGATTTGTATATATCGTCATCTCTATTTATTTTAAGGCCTATAATATCAGCTTTTTTCCCTGTTTCCAGGCTACCAACTTCTTTTTCAAGCCAGAGCGCCTTGGCTCCGTTTATAGTAACCATTTTAAGCAATGTTTCGTGGTTGATTTCAGGAAATTGCTTTCTAACTAAAATTAATTCCTCAAACATATTCAATGTTTTGTTGCTGGCAAGACTGTCCGTTCCTATCGCTACATTAATATTGTTTTCCAGGAATTTCGTTAAATGATAACTACGGTCTCTTTGAAACCATCGATTGCTGTTCGGACAGCATACAACAGACATATTATTTTTCTTTATGATTTTAAAGTCTTCACCATTAATATGGTTCAAATGTATTCCTGTAATGCCGTTTAAATCTCCTGAATTCTCTAAATATTTTATTGGAGATGTTTTTTCTGGTTTCCATTCAGGTTCCCATCTATCTAAACTTTCCAGCAATTGTCGCAAGTCCCCCTCCCCATTTTCAATAAATTCTAACTCCTCTTTTGTCTCAGCAATATGCATAATTAATGGCAACTTTTTAACTTTGGCTAAACTAAAAGATAACTTGATTAATTGTGGTGACACACTATAGGTCGCATGTGGAGACAGTCCACATTTTACCAGGCTATCACCCTTGCAATCCCAAAGCAATTCATGAACCCGGTTCATTTGATCTTCTATCATTGATTTTTTAAATCCAATTATTTCTAAGAAAATTACTCCACGCACTCTCATGTTCTGCATTACTTTTGTTGAAAACCCGCTTCTCGATATATCTCCTATTGTTGTAGTGCCGGTTGCAATTAAGTTTTTGATTCCTTCTTTGCATGCATCCTTTTCATCTATTTCAGTCAAAGAATCGTTGTAGGAAATAATTTCTTTAATCCAAGAGTTGAAAGGTATTCCGCTTTTTATTTTGTTCTTTAAACGCGATAGCGATAGGTGCGTATGGGTATTCACCAGTCCAGGCATTACCAGATGGTCGGGATAATGGGAAACTTGATGATGGGCAATATTGGGACAGTCTTTTTCTCTTCCAATAAATTGAATTTTTCCGTTTTTTATTAATATGGACCCATTTTGAATTACAGGAGTAGTAACAGGCAGGATAAATTTTGCGTTTATACGAATCGTGTGATCAGACATTAAAAAAAGATACCTTCTTCAGGAAATTCTAAAAAGGATTAGTTAAAATAACATATATTTACTTCAATAATCCACCAAGCCCCTTTCCAATACCTTCTAAAACGTCTCTTTGAGATCATCGACAGGTTTCTTTTCTTTATGTTTCGGCTATGAAGCAGGTTTTGTGGTGCAGTTTTTTTGCCTTGAGACATGGCAGGTAAACATGAATTTTCATCTCCTGAATGCGTCTGTTACGGTATGTAAGTAAAGGATGAAAGAAAGTTTAACTTTAAATTATCCGTCTCTCTTAAGCTCTCGACCAGTGGTTTAGGTTACCTTCTGAGCTATCAAGCCGCAATATTTACTAAAATCCATTGACTTCAAAATCAATGCAACAGCCACGACTGCTATTAATATAACAGCAACAAAAATAGTAAGTATGGTTTTAATGCGCATGAGATTTCCCTGCCAGGTCTAACAGGCTAAAGCGATGAGAATGCGGAGTTTTTATGATTTTAAAAATATTCTGGCGGTTTGCAGTCCTGCATAATAAAATTATTGAATCCATGAACGCCAATCTTCTGAAATTATCCCATCCTTTTTGTAGCGATGCATTGCGTTTTTGCAAGAACAATTTCTTTCTAAATTCTGAATAAGCTCAATGGATTTTCGGATAATCACAGGAAACCTTTTACATGAAAAAGAGGCTTTTTTTTGTTCATCATTATTTATCATTCCTTCAAAGAGTTCTCCTTTTTTAAAAGGACGATCCGATATTCCTTCCGCAAAATTAGTGAGGTAACAAATTGGCGCATAGCACATCTCAAGTTCTCGAGCTAGAAAAGTTTCCGGGATAAGGGTCATTCCAACCAAATCTCCGCCTGATATTTTATATTTATTAATTTCAGCAGCCGTTTCAAGGCGCGGTCCCTGAGTGCAAACATAAACCCCATTATTATGGAATTTTAAATTAAGTTCGTGAAAGGTTTTGATCAGTGCTTCTCTTGTTTCTTTACAAAAAGGAGATTTATGTCTGATAAAACCAATACCTTTCTTCTCAAAAAAAGTATATTGACGATTCTTTGTTTCATCAATTATGTCGTGTGGCAGAACAAAATCTCCAACGGAAAACCCAATGTTAATAATTCCGGGTCCGGACCATGAAATAATCCTTTCCACTTCACACTCTTTTAAGGCCCAGATATTAGCGCGATAATTCACGAAAGGAGCTGATATGGAGTATCTTTCTTCTCCGTGTCTGGAAAGAAAAAGAAAGTTAATGCCGTCTTTAGAAAATCTGTGGATAGGAGCGCTTTCTCCAAAAGGGGTAGGAATTTTTTTGCATTCCAAGTTTGTTCCAAAATCACCATTACGTAAGATGTCATAACCGCCACTTCCGGCAATAACAGCAAATTTAGCATCCATATTTTTAAACCGCAGAGTACGCTGAACCCACAGAGACGTATAATTTTGTTATCAGCGTACTTCGCGATCTCTGCGGTAAATCTATTTATTCGATAACAATTTAGAAATGATCAAATCCAGGTTTTCAGTCATTTTTTCTACATCGCCTCCCGCTATCCTGGGAGTTACTTTAATCACATCATTTATTATAATCGTAGGGGTCTCACTGGCCTTATATTTTGAGGCCAACTCCATGCCTTGTCTTACTTTTGCAATCAAATTATTTTGGTTTCTAACGTCTTCTGCTATTCCTGACTCGCTTATAATGAAATTCACTACACGCGGATCAAAAATTTGCGCCCCTCCATCAAAATTGGCGTCGAAAATATTCTTTGTCACTTCTTCGGCCATTCCTTTACTTTGCGCCAAATAAAAAGCGATAGCTGGAAATTGTGTCTGCCTTCCCCAAAAAATTGGAATTTTCACATAAGCAAGTTTATTGCCATATTTGAGTTCAAGGTTTTTGGAATACGTTAAGAATTTATAACAATGTCCGCAGGAAAAATTGAAAAACTCAACTATCGTAACGCGATCTTTTCCGAAGGCTTTATTAATATCACCGAGAAGCACATATTTACCAGGTAATGTTTTAAATCCAAAACTTTTAATTGGAAATAACAATATCGCAGCAAACAAAATTATTAAAATCTTTTTCATTACGACCTCCTAATGTTTTATTTTTTCCCAATAGGTTGAAAATTTATAATTGGGACTGTTTTCCCTAGTATGGCATGGTAAACAAGAATCTTCAGTAAGTTTTTTATAAAGTATATTAATTTTTTTCTGTCCCGCTTTATGGTCTCGCATTATAAATTTCATATGGTTGCTACCTGCTCCATGACATGCCTCACACTGAACATTTATTAATTTAGGTGTTATGCTTTCCGACATAAACCCCCCATTCTGCTTAAATCCCGTAGTATGGCATTTTAGACATTCCGGATCAAAAGATTTATTAGACTTTTTTAGTGATTTAAAAGAATGGGAATGGCCGCTTTTCTTCCAGATGGCGTATTCATATCTATGGCACATTTTACATGCAATTTCTGTAATGAAAGTTTTTTTTATTGCCCTTTTCTTGTCCTGCAACCATTTCATAAAAAGCTGCTTTGTTTCGTCGTTGTATTTGTCATAAATAGATTGCACCAGTTGGCTGTCATTAATTTTACTGTTAAGTGGAATATACTCATTGGAAATATTTTGAATCTTTTTTTGATCAGTGGATATAGATATTTTCCCTAAGTACTGCCCTCGTTCTCGAACATGAACCATTATTTTCTTTCCTGCTATTTCAGGATTAACAATAAGCTCGGTTTCATCCAGGTGCCCATTTATAACAATATCGACATCATCTAAATTAAAAAGTTCTTTTGCCTTCTCCTTATCCATGTGCGTCAGCAACAAGATAATATTTGCTTCACCTGCTGCTTTAAGCTTTCTTAATATTTTTTCTAAACTAATTCCTGGATTCTCTACTTTAACCTTTGTTTGTCCTTTTGCAAAAAAGAGTTCTTGCCCCAAAAGCCCTATAACAGCTATTGTTGTTCCATTATTGAATGTTTTTAAAAAGTACTTTATCGTTTTTTCCTGTTTAAGATTATTATTCTCTACATTGCTAAGAACCCAATGATCAAATGATCCTTGGTTTAATATTTCCTCACCATAAACAAAATCTTTTTCTCCTAAAAGCGCTGCATCATAACCCATTTTGTTAAAGCCTTCGATCATAGTTTTCGCTTTTAATTTTCCCTGCTCTGTCGGTTCTTTAAAGGTATCGCCTGCATCCAGCAGCAGGATATTTTTATTAACAGAGCGTTCTTTTTCAATAATAGTTGCCCGTCTAAGAATTCCGCCTAAATCCTCTTCTTCCGTACAACCGCAAGGTTTTACTTCCCCCAAAACAGAGCCCGTGTAAAGGATGATCAGAGACTCTTCAGCAAAAACAGGAATGGAAATTAGACAGGAAAACAGGATAAACGCCACCAGAAAACTTGTTCGATATTTTTTTGAACTACTATTGATATTTAACTTATTCATAAAGCTGAGAGGCTCCGCAACCGAATGGAGCTTCCGCTGCGGTAAGCAAACAAAAGAACTTCTTCAAAAAAACAAGCTTTTACATAACAATAGTATAAAGAATTATAGCAGAGGAAACAAGGTTATTACAAAATATCTCAAGGAGTTTATTCTGAGTTTCTTGAGATTTTTCAATTCACCCAGGATGACAAGAATCGAAGGGTTCAGCTTTTAACTGATAACAAATAACTAACAGCGAATAACTATCTGCTCTGCCATCCCATATAGGCGGCTCCTAAGAGTCCGGCGTCATTTCCGCACCTTGCTTTTACTATCTGAACGCTTTCACCCGGAATTTTATAGGTTCTCAGTTTCATTTGAGAAACAGCTTCCTCAATAAAGAATTCCCACGCTGGAAGTACTCCACCGCCAATAATAATCATTTCTAAGTTCAAAATATTAATTAAATCAGCAAATCCTATCCCTAGATATTTACCCATTTCTTTAAAAATGGTTTTTGAAAGATGATCTCCTTTTTTAGCCAGATCACATAATAGTTCAGATGTTATTTTGTCCGGATTGTCGTCTGCTAATTCCCTTAATTGTTTTGAGTCGTTTCCATCATTAAACTTTTTACGTGCCATATCTACAATTCCAGTCGCAGAAGAGTATCTTTCCATGCAACCCCTACCGCCGCATGGGCACGGCAAGCCTTCCGGCTCTACTATAATGTGTCCTACCTCTCCTGCCATTCCGGTCATACCCCTCCAGACTAATCCGTTTAAAAGTATGCCACCACCAATACCCGTTCCAAGAGTCATGCAACAGAAATGCTTATACCCCTTCCCGGCTCCAACCCACCCTTCTCCTAAGGCTGCGGCATTAGCGTCGTTATCAATAACAAAAGGAATATTTGTCTTTTCTTTAAGCGACGCTTGCAAATCAAAATCTATCCAGTGCGGAAAGTGAGGAGATTTGGTGACAATACCTTTTTCAGAAAAAATAGCTCCGGGGATTCCAAAACCTATCGCTTCAGGGTCTTTTCCCATCTTCTGTGATAAATCTTCAATCACATCAAACATATTCGCTACCGGTTGGAAATGCCCTTCTTTTGCCGCTGATTCTTTCTTTGCGCGAAAGATTATATCACCACGTTTGGATACAACACCACCTTTGATAAAGGTTCCGCCAAGATCAATTCCGATAACATATTTTTGAGTCATTGTTTTAATACAATTTAAAATCCGGAGTTCTAATTTATTTTTGATGTGGCATATCTAAGTCGGTGCTTTATTCATTAATTCTCTCTCCTGCATCTACCAAATCCGGGTATTCTTTTTTTATGAAGCTTTTTAACCTGTCAAAAAGTCTCTGTTCTGCCTGTCGTACAGCTTCTTTTGTGATGCCAGAGCGGTCTGCAATTTTCTGCAGGGTATCCGGGTTATTCGACATGATACGGTTTTCCAAAATATCCCTATCGCTCTTTTTCAAATCTGATTTAAAGGTCGAGATACTTTTCCGTAAATCAGAATGAAAAAGTGTTTCAATGAAATCATCCTCAGCGTTTTCTGTTGGTTCAGGTAAAATATCAATCAATTCGCCCTTTTCATTATCACCTGCCGGTGAATGTAACGATACATCAAAAGCGCCAAGGCTTTTATCCACTTCAACAATTTCTTCAGGGGAAACATTGAAATGAGCGGCTAATAATTTAGGAGTGGGAGAAAACCCTTCAGCAAGAAGCCGGTCTTTTTCCTTCTGAAGATTATATAATAATTTGCGGCGTGTATTCGTAGTACCAACCTTTACCATGCGCCAGTTGTCCATAATGTATTTTAGAATATAAGCTTTTATCCACCAGGTGGCATAGGCTGGAAGTCTTACCCCCTTTAAGGGCTCAAACTTTTTCACAGCCTGCATGAGACCTGTATTTCCTTCCTGAATAAGGTCGAGAAGATTTTGAAACTCTCTTTTGAACTTCATGACAATTCTTACCACTAACATAAGGTTGGAAGTAACCAATTTGTATGCGGCATCGGCATCTCCTTCTTTCCAGTATTTGATTGCCAGCGAATATTCTTCTTCTGCTGTCAACTCGGGGTACTGCTTGACCTCGTTGATATAGGCTTGAAGCGGATCGCTTACAACCAGTGATTGTTTTTGGTGTTTCTGTTTTTTCTCCAACCAATTTTTTTTCTTCTTTTTGCTCATGATTTTATTATACAGTTGACCTCATGATTTTCAAAATAGAAGGTAACAGATTGAAAATTTCGTCAAATATATTATGGAATCAAATAGCAACACAACCGAAACCACAAATTACTTTAATTAATGACTTATAGTGCGCGATACTTAAATCCTAACTCTTAAATCATTGTATCTTAGAACTTATTCCCATGTTTCTTTTTCATATAATTTCCGTAAAAACAGTGCTTAAAAAAACGGTCTTGTAAGTATGTAGTATCAAGCAGTTTATTTTAGATTTTGCTTCGCCCCGCTAAGCGTGGCTTCGAAGATCGCCCTTTTATAAAGTCCATCCTTGGCCTCAACTTGAAGCCGAAAAATTTATGTGAACCGGTACTATTAGAAACATATGCGATGCCAGGCCTTGTTTCACTACTGACGCTGTGTTGCAAGTAGACAATGAGATAGATTTCTTATCATATTGTCTGTAAAAAATGTAGAAAAGGACTACAGAATACATGGCACTATCCGGTTTAGGAAAACGGTTAAATCTAAGGACAAAATAATTAACTACGGGATACAATGTGTCAATGACGACAGGAAAGTATTGCTGGAAATCAAGAAGTTTGCGGAAAGCAAAAAGAAGGTACGGAACATAAAAAAACCAAATAATAGTTTGTGATCTATATTGTTTTACTTTAAAAAAGCATAATCAATGTCTGTACAAGCTGCGCCATGAAATGGTAATCCAGTGTTTCAGGCTTGTCTCCATAATCATGGTAATTGGGATTACGCAAAAAAGCGGTATCTGTGACCATGACAGCGGGATATCCATTGTCCCAGAATGCAATGTGATCGCTCAACCTTGAAATAGGAAGCATCCTCCCTTTTCCCGGTACAACAAGTTGTTCATAAGGTACAGTATTTTTATATTCAGTGAGTGAGATTAATTGTTTTAAAATAGATGTTGACGCCATGTTAGCCAGAAAGGCGATAAAATCACCAGTCCTAGGATAATTTCTGAAACTCAGCGGAAAAGGTATTTGCTGACTATCGGGAGAAATGTTTTTATAACCAACCATTTCAAGACAAACCATCCCTTTTATCTTTACACCTTGCTTTTTAAGTATTTTGACATACTGGCGGCTACCCATTTTTTTGGTATAAAAAGCAGGTGGTTCTTCAAGAGTAAACGCTAAAAACTTCAAGTTATTCTTTAACTGTTGTTCCTCTTTTAATCTCTTGGCTTGTCTTGCGAGTTCCAAAAGTACAGCAATTGCGCTGGCGTTATCGTCTGCCCCGGGAGATGTTGACACCGTGTCATAATGCGCGCCGATAATAAGAATGCTCTCATCAGAAGAACCGGAAAATATATCCAGTTCCAGGTTCGCTACTTCAGTTTCCTCATAAATATAGGGGTACTCTTTTACGTCGCCAAATTCTTCTAATCTTAATTGTATATAATCTTTAGCCTGCTTTAATTTATCCGGGTGGAAAATACTCCGGATGCCAATGCTTCCGGCTAACATTTGGACGTCGTCTTTCATACGTTTTGCAGAATCTTTAAGGTCTATGACGTATGCGGAAGGCACAGGTCTATCTTTAGGGACGGTTCTATCACTGGGGCTGTTCAGGTAAAATATCTTTCCAAAATAATAAATCAGAGCTACAAGAATTATTATCAGGATATAGTGAGTCATGATTTTCCAGAGATTTAGCATTATACGCAATACTCCACTAACGTCCTGCCGTCATGGACATAATCACAATATAATGCTTTTTACTGTTAATACCGGCGTCATAAATAAGAAGAATATTGCTATGACCCAGCATGCGAGTTGTGAATAGAATTTTTTATGCGATACATGGTTTGAAATGATTTTACTGTTCTGTTATTCTGTTGTGAAAAAATACATAATAGATTTCCGCTTTCGCGGGAATGACAAAGTAGCCGCGAATCTATGGACGGAAACATGTTAGTAAATTTCCATAGTTTTAGAGACACGCTTTAGCAGTTAAACATCTACCTTAAAACTCCTTATTTAAAATGACAAAATCTATCATGTTTCAGGGCACAGGTTCGAATGTCGGAAAATCCATTATTTGTGCCGCCTTTTGCAGGATATTAAAAGATGACGGCTATAAAGTTGCTCCTTTCAAGGCTCAAAACATGGCCCTTAATTCTGCTGTTACCGGAGAAAATACGGAAATAGGCAGAGCACAGGCGTTTCAAGCAGAGTGCGCCGGAATTTCTCCTTCTGCATATATGAACCCTATATTGCTTAAACCTACCGGTAATCAGACTTCTCAAGTTATTATTCTTGGAGAGTCTCACGGTCTAATGAGCGCTAAAGAATATCATAAATATAAAAAAAAAGCATGGAACGCAGTAAAACAGGCTTATCAATATTTAGCAGATGAGTATGATGTGATCGTCATCGAGGGAGCCGGAAGTCCGGCAGAAATAAATATCAAGGCTCAGGACATCGTTAATATGAAAGTTGCCAAGTACACGAAAGCGCCTGTTATCCTGATTGGGGATATTAATCTGGGAGGAGTCTTTGCCTGGCTTATTGGGACGTTAAAACTTTTAACCACGGAAGAAAAAAGGATTGTTAAAGGTATAGTGATAAACAAGTTCCGGGGAGATAAATCCCTGCTCGATTCTGGCCTGCATTTTTTAGAGGCTAAAACAAAAAAGAAAGTGGTGGGGGTATTACCCTATTTTAATAATTTAATTCTTGATGATGAAGATAGTCTGGCATTGGAAGAAAAATCTAACTCTAATGCTAATGGTAAGGTAAACATTGAAGTGTTACGACTGCCCCGAATTTCCAATTTTACAGATTTTGACCCTTTTAAGCATGATCCGCAGGTTAATTTAAGTTTTGTAGAAAAGCTTTCCGGTAAAGCGGACATTATATTTATTCCTGGATCTAAAAACAGTATCGAAGACATGGCATTTATAGAAAAAAGGAACCTTAAAAAACAAATTTTAACTCACTTTAAGCAAAAAAAATCTGTATGGGGAATTTGCGGCGGATTACAAATATTGGGAAAAACAATTGAAGACCCTCATTTGGTAGAAAGTAAAATGAAAAGCATCTCCGGGTTAGGGCTGCTGGATGTTAAAACGATATATTCAAAGAAAAAAATAACCAAAAACACTACAGGGAATTTGTTTTTTAATGGAAAAATTATGCCTGTGGAAGGTTATGAGATTCATTATGGAGAGAGCCGATTTGGAAAAAAAAGCACTCCTTTTATTTTTGGATCAGGGGAAAATGATGTGATTGGAATTTATCAAAACAATGCCTATGGAACGTATCTCCATGGAATTTTTTCTCATGACGAATTGAGAAGGAGTCTACTCGACTCTATTTTACAAAGCAAAAAGATATCCGCTTCTCAAAAATTCAGATATAAAATTGAAAAAGAAAAATCTATTCGACACTTAGCTCAACTTGTTAAAGAAAATTTAAACATAAAATATATTTATAAATTGATGGGGTTATGAAACAAAAAGCTCTACATGAGAGCAACGATAAGATCAATAATATTTATTCTGTATTAGATGCTGTTTAATGCGGTTTCTTTGATTTTAATGGTTTTTCCCGTTTCAAGCATCGCTATTTATGAAATAAAGAAAAACATGTTTTCCCAGTAGCACAGGGGTGGTTAAAAAAACTAACCTAACCCCTTTCTTCAACATGATCAGGACAAGCTCTTCGCAAGAAGAAAAGAAGCGCTAATCGCGTGGTGATCTAAGAAACTTTTTTATACATTTTTAATACCGGTAATATTCTGGTTTATAAGGACCGTGTACTGAAACTCCAAGGTATTTAGCTTGCTCATCCGTAAGCTTTGTTAATTTGACACCCAATTTATCAAGGTGGAATCTTGCCACCTCTTCATCCAGTTCTTTCGGTAGCATGTATACCCCAACCTCATATTTTTTGGTAAATAGTTCAATTTGCGCTAAAACCTGGTTAGTAAAAGAATTTGACATTACAAATGAGGGATGACCGGTCGCGCATCCAAGGTTTACAAGTCGTCCCTCCGCTAATAAAATAACCGCATGCCCGTCAGGGAAAACGTATTTGTCTACCTGGGGTTTAATCATGACTTTTTTAATACCGGGAAAGCTATTTAATTCCGACACCTGGATTTCACAATCAAAATGGCCAATGTTACAGACAATTGAAGCATCTTTCATCATTTTCATGTGTTCAATAGTAACAATGTCTTTACATCCGGTAGTGGTTACAAAGATGTCTCCCTGAATCGCCGCGTCTTCCATGTTGGTGACTTCATATCCTTCCATAGCAGCCTGAAGCGCGCATATTGGGTCAATTTCCGTTACGATAACCCTGGCGCCAAATCCTTTCATGGAATTAGCGCATCCTTTACCGACGTCTCCATATCCTGCGACAATAACTACTTTTCCTGCGACCATAATATCCGTCGCCCTTTTTATCCCATCTGCGAGGGATTCACGGCATCCATAGAGATTATCAAATTTTGATTTTGTAACAGAGTCATTAACATTAATAGCAGGAACTTTCAGGGTTTTTTTCTCCAACATTTTTACAAGTGCGTGCACGCCGGTAGTTGTTTCTTCTGTTATTCCCTTAATGTCTTTTAAAAGGTCAGATTGCTTGTCATGAACAAATGCCGTCAGGTCTCCTCCGTCATCGAGGAGCATATTTGGTCCCTGTCCGTCCGAAAAATTCAAAGTCTGTTCAATACACCACCAGTATTCTTCTTCTGTTTCCTCTTTCCAGGCAAATACAGGGATTCCGGCCTCAGCCATAGCTGCGGCAGCATGATCTTGAGTAGAAAATATATTACAGGACGACCATCTAATTTCCGCGCCTAATTTGATCAATGTTTCCATCAGTACAGCTGTCTGTATTGTCATATGCAAACACCCTGTAATTCTAGCTCCTTTTAAAGGTTTCGAATCTTTATATTTTTTTCTCACAACCATCAGGCCTGGCATTTCCTTTTCCGCTAATTCAATTTCCTTTCTTCCCCATTTCGCAAGAGTGATGTCCTTTACCTTAAAATCAGCCTCTACCGCTACAGTCATTTTTTCTCCTTAAAAAATAGCAATTCGTCAATTATTATCCATTAATTAGTTACTAGTGTTAATTATAAATAAAATATCTATTTATAGTCAAGGTCTGCTATCATTACTGCATGAGTAAAAAGAAAATAACATTAGGGCTTATACAGTCATCTGTCACAAAAGATATTATCAATAACTTTCAAATAACCACAAAAAAAATAGAGGAAGCTGCTGATAAAGGGGCTCAAATTGTATGCCTTCAGGAATTATTTAAAACCACCTACTTCCCACAGGATAAAAATAGAGACGCGTCAAAATTTGCTGAACCTATCTCAGGCAGTTCGACAAAAACATTATCCAATTTAGCGGCAAATCTTAACATTGTAATCATTGCTCCTTTATACGAAAAAGGTTCTAAAGGAAAATATTTTAATACGGCTGTTGTAATTGACGCGGACGGTAGAATATCAGGCAAATATCGCAAAACCCATATTCCGCATGACCCATTTTTTTATGAAAAAAATTATTTTACCGAGGGAAAATCAGGATATCCGGTTTTTCGCACAAAATACGCCGTAATCAGCGTGCTAATTTGCTATGACCAGTGGTTTCCTGAAGCCGCGAGAATTTGTGCCCTCAAGGGCGCTGAAATATTAATTTATCCCACTGCAATTGGATGGATAAAAAACTATAATCCCTCTGAAGGTGACTGGGAAAAGGCATGGGAATTAATTCAGCGATCCCATGCTATTGCTAATGGGGTGCATGTTGCCTCTGTTAATAGAGTGGGAATAGAAAACAAAATTGCATTCTGGGGAGGATCATTTGTTTGTGACTCTTTTGGAAATGTTCTGAAAAAAGCAAATAATAACAAAGAAGAAGTCCTAATCGCGGAAGTTGATCTTGGTATGAATAAAAAAATCCAGAACGACTGGGGATTTCTAAAAAACAGACGACCGGATTCTTATAAACGGATCTGTGGTCATTAGTTATGTGTCAATGTAATTTAGATTTTGAATTGGTAATTGATAAATGACCTATGACCATTTCAATAAAACTCCTTCCTCATCAGGATACCGGATGCCGGCGGAGTGGGAAAAGCATGAAGCTATATGGCTCAGCTGGCCTCATGACCCTACGGACTATCCCAATGGACTCGATAACATCCACAAAACTTACATTCAAATCATAAAAGCAATTTTCAATTCCGAAAAGGTAAACCTCATTGTAAAAAACAGCTCTGCTAAAAAAAATGTTGAAGAACTATTAAAAAAAGAAAACATTGATAGAGATAAAATTACTTTTCATTTTTTCAACTATATGGATATCTGGATAAGAGATTACGGCCCAATTTTTATTGTGAATCAAAATAAAAATAAGCTGGCCATGACCCACTGGATATTTAATGCATGGGGAGAAAAATACGAAGAATTGAAAAATGACACTATTATCCCATCCCTTATAAATCAATCAATGAAAATTCCCTGCTTTACACCGGGAATTATATTAGAGGGCGGTTCTGTAGATGCAAACGGGAAAGGGACACTGATAACCACAGAACAATGTCTTTTAAATAAAAAACGAAACCCTAATTTATCCAAAAAAGAAATAGAATTCTTCTTAATGGAATACCTTATGGGGGAAAAAATAATATGGCTCAAACAAGGCATAGCAGGAGACGACACGGACGGACATGTTGATGATATAGGGCGCTTTGTTAACCCCTTTACTCTGCTTTGCGCTTATGAAGACGACAAAGATGATGAAAATTACACAATTCTAAAAAACAATTATGATATTTTAAAAAACTCAACCGACCAAGATGGAAACAGATTTAAAATTATAAAACTACCAATGCCCGGATTTGTTGGAGATGGGGGAAAAAGGTTGCCGGCAAGTTATGCTAATTTTTATATTGGGAACGACGTAGTATTAGTTCCTGTTTTCGACCATGAGAATGATCAAAAAGCTTTGAATGTTGTACAAGATTGTTTTCCAACCCGCAAGGTAGTCGGTATTCATTGTTTTGATCTTGTCCATGGACTGGGCACAATCCATTGTGTCAGCCAGCAGCAACCGGCAATATAACAGCGCGGCCGAAGGGCCTCAACCACAAGCCAATAGGAAAGCCGAATTGGACGGCTCTCAAAGGAAGGTCTCGTAGAGGGTTGAGCCAGGGATGGTTGAAATTAAATGGGATTCTGCACATTGCCCAACAAAAACTTTATTAAAAAAACGCAATGCTGCAAGTTAGTAATACAGCGGCATTCGGCGGCAACCAAGTTTGAAGTGTCTAAAGTGCCTAAAGTTTAAAAAACTTGCTTTTTTTCTACAAACTTTAGCTCACTTTGACCTTAGGCACTTTTAACTTTTTCTAATTCCTTTACCTTAAAAAATTAACTCTCAAGCCTCTTTTCTTCTCACCAAGGATTTTTATTTTGATTTTGCATTGAGCCTGAGGAAGATATTTAACAATTTTTTCCGGCCACTCGATTAAAGTGACTCCTTCCTTGCCGAAAAACTCCTCAATTCCAAGTTCTTCTATCTCCTTTGTAGCTTCAATCCGATAAAAATCAAGATGATATACTGGGCTTTTTCCATCGTATTTGTTAATAATTGGAAACGTGGGACTTCGTACGTATTCATTAGTTAAACCTAAACCATCAACTATCCCTTTCACCAGGCAGGTCTTTCCTGCTCCCAAGTCACCGTAGATACATACGATATCCTTTTCTTTAAGTTGCTTCGCCAGGTTCCGGCCAAATTCTCTAGTTTCCTTTTCGCTCTTTGAAACAAACATGTGACACCCTACCTTTTTTATTGCTCTAATATTAAGGTAAACATTTTTCTGAGAAAGTGTTAGAGGGGAATTAGGTTTGTTTACTTACTTTGAAACTTTGTTTAACGTTATTGCCGATATTGAAAATTCAACCACCAGAGACCCCTCTCCCTAATTCTTCTATATGTAAAATATGCAATATTACTGCAAGTTTTACAGTGTTCCCATTATTATTATGCGGATTTACTACAACGTCCAAGTGGGTTAAATTTTTATCTGCTTTAAAGAATTCTAGATCGAGCAAAGAATTTTTCAATCATAAACCTGAATTTTACAGATTACTCGAGCTTTTTAGAAGTGCCGAGATATTGTCTTTATCTTTAATTTTTTTAATCAACTTAAGCGCTGATTCTCTATCAGAAAAACCTTTCTTTAAGAAAACCCGGTACCATAAACCTCTATTGGAAATTTCAGCAGGTTTAATTGAAACTTGATAACCTTTTTTATTTAACATAGCTACAAAAGATTCTGCCCGTAAATTCTTTTTAAAAGACCCCATCTGAATAAAATATTTAGGTTCCAGTGGAGATTGTTGAGTTTTAGGTTCTTTTTTTTCTATTGATTGAGAAGATTCAGGCTTTAAACTACTTTCTTTTTTTTTATTCAAAGATGCCTCAGACACAGTTTTTTCCTGTTCGTCCACAGATGAATATTTTTCCGGTTTAGTCAATGTATCAAAAAAAGTAAACTCTACTTCTTCCTGTGTATCTTTTTCTGAATGAACCGCGCCGATATTGGTCTCCCACTTAATCTCTTCTTCAACTTTTTCGGAATCAGCGACATAGGGTGAAAAAAAAATTTTAAGTCCAGCAATGACAACAATAACTGAAATTAAAGAAATAATAAGAATGAACTTTAATGATCTATTGCTGCTTGATGATTTAATTTTACCACTGGGGTAACGTATTCTAGTACTCATAGCATAATGCGGCCAAGGAGCCACAACCAAAATAAAATACAATGTACAGAAAGTTAATTTGTTGAGTCAAGCGTTAAAAATCCAAAATTCAAATACCGAATTTCAAAACAAATTCTAATGATGAAAACACAAATGTTCTAAACAAAAACTCATTACAAACCAAGACATGGTTTAAGCTGTTTCAAATTTTGAACATTTGAATTTCTATATTGTTTCGAATTTCCTGTTTATGGTTTCTAGCTTTATTTTTTTAACATGTTAGAGAAAAAAACCGCTCTCAAAAAAAGGTTTTTTTTGAGTGGCATCCTAAAATTACATACGGTCCGGGGCATTAATTCCAAGTAATTCCAACGCATTTTTTAAAACAATTTTAACACCGGTTGTCATCGCTAATCTAGCATGAGTTAATTTGATGTCATTAGAAATAATCCGGTATTTATTATAATAACTATGAAAGAGATAAGCTAATTCCTGAAGATAAAATGGAATGAGATGAGTCTCTAAAGAATTGGCGCTTTTCAGCACTACTTCAGGGAATTGAGATAGTGATTTAATTATATTTAGTTCTTCCGGCAAGTCTAACAGGCTCAAATCAACATTTTCTATAACAAAAGCATCTACCCCTGTCGCTTTTGCCTCTCGTACAACACTGCAAATACGAGCATGGGCATACTGAACATAATAAACAGGATTTTCTGGAGATTGCTTTTTTGCCAGTTCCAGATCAAAATCCAAGTGACTGTTTGAGCCTCGCATTAGAAAAAAATATCTTGCCGCATCGCATCCCACTTCATTCAGAACATCGCTTAAAGCAACAAACTTCCCGCTCCTGGTAGACATAGAAAGTTTTTCATTGCCTCTCCGCAAACTTACTAATTGAACCAGTATAACCTTGAAAAAATCTTTAGAATAACCAAGGGCTCCTATCATTGCCTCCATTCGAGGCACATACCCATGATGATCCGCACCCCATATATCTATTACTAAATCAAAGTTTCTTGAAAATTTATCGCGATGATAGGCAATGTCCGACGCAAAATAAGTATGCGCACCATTTTCTTTAATAAGCACTCTGTCTTTATCATCTCCAAACAAACTCGATTTCATCCATGTTGCGCCGTCTTTTTCATAGACAATCTTTTTCTTATTTAACAGTTCTAATACTTCTTCAACCTTTTTCTCTTCAAAAAGACTTTTTTCACTGAACCAGCAATCAAACTCTACTTTAAAGTCAAGAAGATCTGATTTAATTCCATTAAGGATTCTGTTAGCTGAATGATCCGTAAAAAATGAGATTGCTTCCTCTTCTCCTTTTTCAGCTAAAGTATCCCCTTGTTCTTTTAGAATTTCTGTGGCAATCTTCTTAATATAATCTCCTTGGTAAGATTCTTCTGGAAATTCAACCTTTTCCCCCATAAGCTGCAAATATCTGAGGTAAGTAGATTTTCCCAAAGTTTGCATCTGGTTTCCCACATCGTTAATATAGTATTCCTTCTTGATGTTAAACCCCACGGCTTTCAATGTACGTGCAATGGTATCTCCAATAGCGGCTCCCCGCCCGTGTCCCACATGAAGCGGCCCTGTTGGGTTAGCACTAACAAATTCCACCTGTACGTTTTTGCCTTTTCCATAATCAGAATTTCCGTACTGCGAATTTTTCGAATAGATTTCTTTCATTTCATCGCGCCATGTTGACGGCGTAACAAAAAAATTAATAAAACCGGGACCCGCCGTCTCCACCTTTTCAATTATAGAGTTATCTTGATTAAGGTTGGAAATAATGAATTCACTGATTTTACGAGGGCTCATCCTGACCTTAGATGTCAGGCTCATAGCAACGGGTGTAGAAAAATCACCGTTGACCGCATCATTTTTTGGCCGTTCAATGACGATCTCGGGAATGGAATCTAATCGCCAACTTTCTTTTTTGATGCATGTATTTATGGCTTCTGCGATAGTTTTACGTAATGTATTTGTAATCATGCTTTATAAAAAAAATCACAGGTTTTGTTGCTGGGCTACAAACTTGTAAGACATTATTTTTCAGCGAAGCTTTCTAGTGCCCCACCGTAGCCACCCCTTTTTAGGAGAGATTAATGCAAGGAAATTCCACCTCAATAAAGAGGATACAGGGGGTTGTAATTTTTTGGGTGTGTCCCTACCACTCTGAACTACAAACTTATAACATTGTGTTATTTTAGTACAATTTTCGTTAGCAAATTGGGCGGAAGCCCATTTGATTTCGGTCAACCCTAGCCTCAACCCTGCAGGCGGATTTCCTTTGGAACGCATGCAATTAGGCTTTCCCATCTAATTGTGGTTGTGCTCCCTTAGCTACGTTGTGATTTTAGCTAATTAAATGATTTGGAAATTTTTTTTGCCATATTCTGTGTCAATTCTTTATATTTTCTGCTTTTTTATTTACTCTCAGTGCTCTTTCATAATAATCAATGGCATCTTTGTTTTTTCCAGTCGCCCTGTGCAGAGACACCATATTGTTAAGATTATTGGCGATGCCTTCATAATACCCAATCTCTTTATCAATCTCAAGAGCCATTTTGTAATAGTTCATGGACATGTTTAGACTTTCTCTTATTTCCTTAATGACTTCAAGATTCTTAAATTACCGACGATTCTCCTTTTGTAATCAATTTTCTTATTTATTTTTAATTATTCATCATAATAAACTGTCACCATTTCAAGATTTCTCATATATTTATTTTCTAGGCCGATATTATTTAAAATTAGCTCAACTCCTCTTTTATTGCCAAGTTTTCGCTTAATAGAAAGACTTTTTTTAAAATATTGAAGCGCTCTTTCATATTATTCAGAAACATATAGGCAGAACTCATGTTAAACAAGTTATAGGTTTTCATTTAAGTTCTCCAAGTATTTCATTTTTTTCTAAAGAATAATGGTAATGTTTTAAAACCGTGTCAATCCCCTTGCCCGCAAAATATACAATCCCAATGTTTTTCAAATAACCCGCTATCTCATCAGATTATTATTGATAGTGTGAATATTTAGTGCCTTTTCAAAGTGCATGAATGCGTTACTGAACTGGCCATCGCAGAAGATGGCAATTAAGGCAGGAACTGGCGCGTAAAAGTAGATGATACTATTTGACTCTTGTTAGAAATATTTGCAGGGTTCTGTTCTAAACAGATGCAATGATATTTTGGAATTTATACAAGAAGTAAATAGGATAACCCAGAATTTTAATTTTTCCCTAGCGCATAGGGCTCTACTGTATCTTCTTGCTTATTGCCGCGGGTGCAGGCTTCGCAAAGCCTGTTCCAAATGCCTAGGGAAGTAAAATGTTTATCGCACTTCAGGCATCTCCGCCTTTTCACAACAATATCAGGAAGTCCTGATTCTTTTCTAAAATTGTTTAAGGCCTTTAATAATCTTTTGTTTTTATAGACTTTATTAGTCATAAGCTATTTTTTTTGAAGAAAAAATCTTACAATCTACTCAATCCCTATTACGTGTTAGACTAATTAGATATTATTAGGATTCTTTTTTTTATTATGATAAACAAGTGCTTCCAAGACGCTATTGGTATTACGGCACTTTTAGTGCTTTTGTGGTCCCAGGCCTGCATGTTTCTTAAGTTGGAACCATTCTACACCTGGTTTTATCTTTTTACCTGGTGGTCCTATATCATTTTTATCGACTCAATATTATATAAATTTAAAGGAAATTCCCTGATTCGAAGCCGCGGGAAAGAGATTTTAATCCTTTCTGCCTGGTCCGCTACATTCTGGTTTATCTTTGAAACTGTAAATTTCTTCGTGAAAAACTGGTATTACATTAACCTTCCGGCTGATGATTTTCTTAGAATATGCGGCATTATCTTAGCATTTGCTACTGTCCTTCCAGGAATTTTCATAACAAGCGAATTACTTGAAATATCAATGGTTTATAAATCTATATCGATAAAAAGGTTTAAGTTCAACTATTATGTTCTTTGGATCTTTTTTTTTACGGGAGTTTTGTTTGCGTTACTGGGTGTCACATTCCCCAAAGTCTTCTTCCCTTTAATATGGGGGAGTTTTACGTTAACACTGGAACCCATTCTCTATTGGCTCGGAGGGCGCTCATTGTTAAAAGACATGGAAAACGGTAATCCCCGTAAAGTGTTAATACTTTTTACATCCGGTCTTATTTGCGGCTTTTTGTGGGAATTTTGGAACTATTGGGCTTACAGTAAATGGGTTTATACTATTCCTTATTGGAATACAGGGAAAATTTTTGAAATGCCTGTGGCCGGGTTTTTAGGATTTCCGCCATTTGCGATCGACTGTTACGTAATGTATAACTTTGTTTGCCTTTTTAGAAAAGATGGTGGGTGGGAAAGAATTCCTCACCAGGTAAGCTACCCCTTACCCAGACCATTAACTACTTTTATTCTTCCACTTGTAATGATCGTATTCTCTCTTGCTGTTATAAAGAATATGGAAAAATATACAATCGCCTCCCATCAATCATTTGTAAAAAATATCCCTGCTGTTTCATCAGAAGACTATGCTTACCTTGCAAATAAAGGATTATCGCGTATTCATAAATTCATAAAATCATGTGAAAATCCGGAAAATCTAAAAAAAATTTCAAAAGATTTAAACAGAACTTTGCAAACAGTACATAGATGGTGCGACTATGCTCTGCTCATAGACTTTCAGGGTATTGGCGCAGTAAATTTTTTGGTTCTAAAAAAAAACGGAATAGAAAGCATCTTAGATTTGGGAAAAACCAATCCTGCGATATTACTCGAAAAATTACCCTCCCCCCCAGCCAGAGTAAAACTCTGGATAAACGAAGCAAAGAAATTAAAATAGCAATCAGCTCACAGCCTGCTGATCCCTGCATCTTTCAGTTTTTATTTCTAAAAAAACATTTTATAATCATTTACTAATATGCTAAATAATTTTGTAAAAAACAAAAAAACGCTTGTCCTCCCCTCTCTCCTTACCATCGTATGCGGTGTATTTACATTCGCTCCCATTGCAGATGCAGGCAAATCCCGTATAGAGGATAAAATATCAATAGTCTTTGAAATGCTTGCAGACCAAAGGAAAGAGGATGTCAAAGAAATCCTGGCGTCGCATGCTGTATTCCGCGCTTTTCAAGATATAGAATTTAAAAATAATATCTCCATTTCCCGGTTCATGATGGACCATCCTGTTTTTCTGTCGGTAGCCTTAAAAGTAATGAAGATCAGGGATTATTTTGTGAAGTACAGTGATGACGGGATGTACATATTTGATGACAGGAAAGGGATTTTTGCGAAATTTGAGGTAATTTACAGAGCTCACGGAAAAAGATATTATTACGGAACCGTAAAACATCAGGGAATATTTCTAAAACTTTTAGGGAGAGGCACTGTGTTTCTGGAGTTCCGGGGAGAACAGGGGAATATGCCAAAAAGCTATATCACAGCCAATGTCTACGCCAAGATAGATAATGTTCTTATAGAATTACTCCTTAAAATTCTGAAGCCGATTATTAAGCCAATAATAGACAAAAAGGTTTACAAATTTATTCATGAAGCCCAGAGATTAGCAGTACAGATAAGCACACATCCTGATAAGGTATATGAAGCTATAAAAGAGAGCAATCTGGCAGATGCAAAAGAGTTGGCAGAATTTCACAAACTGCTGTCAGAAGAAAAACTTCTTTTTACCGCTCAGTTCGCTGAGTAAAATATTCTTTTCTCGCTGACTGCTGATCACTGGCAGTTAACCATCAATGCGACTCTGCGGTAAAATTGATCAATAGAAAGACTTATTTTCCTCAAATCTTCTCAAGTGGAGAATAAAGCAGGTTTAAGGAGTCTGAAACAGAGGGGTGAGTTATTTCTCCCTTATAGATATTTACCCCTTTTCTTAAGGCGCTGTTTTTTTGAATGGCTTTTTTAAACCCGTTGTTTGCGAGTTCAAGGGCATAAGGAAATGTGGCATTGGTTAACGCGAATGTAGATGTGCGCGAAACTGCTCCGGGCATATTTGTAACGCAATAATGAATCACTCCCTCTTCTATATAGGTAGGATTACTGTGCGTGGTGGGTCGAGATGTCTCCAAAGACCCGCCCTGATCAATACAAACATCGATAATCACTGACCCCTTTTGCATACGTTTGAGCCTTTTCCGTGTAATAAGTTTTGGCGCTTTTGCGCCGGTTATTAATACAGCGCCGATAACAAGGTCTGCCTTTTCTAACGACTCTATAATATTGTGACTGTTGGAACTGAGGGTAGTAATTCTTCCTCCAAAGACATCGTCCAGGTACCGAAGTTTTTTCAGATTTATATCCAAGAGGGTGACCTTAGCCCCTGTCCCAATTGCCATTCTAGCTGCATTTGAACCGACTATTCCGCCACCCAGAATAACGACATTTCCCGGCTTGACTCCCGGTACTCCCCCTAAGAGTATTCCCCTGCCCCCCTTTTCCCGCTCAAGATATTTTGCCCCTTCGTGAATCGCCATTCGACCCGCCACTTCACTCATTGGAATTAAAAGAGGTAATGAACCGTCTTCAAGCTCAACTGTTTCAAATGCAATAGCAATGATGCCCTGATTTAAAAGGGTTTCTGTGAGTTCCTTTGCAGGCGCTAAGTGGAGGAAAGCGTACAAAATCTGCCCTTTTCTTAAATATTTGCATTCAGATTGGAGCGGTTCTTTGACCTTCATGATCATTTCCGCCTGACAATAGATGTCCGCGGGATTGTTTAATATTTCCGCTCCTTCTATTTTAAATTCCACATCGAAAATCCCGCTTCCTATCCCGGCATTTTTCTCAACGAGCACCCTGTGCCCGTTAGAAACAAGGTCTTTTACACCAGCCGGGACTATTCCAACACGGTATTCATCTTCCTTTATTTCTTTTGGAATTCCAATAATCATCTTTCAAACTCTACTGTATGGATCAAAAAGTTTTTTATACTCATCCATGGCATATCTATCTGTCATACCTGCAACATAATCACAAATCACTCTTTCTTTTGATTCTTGCCCCATTTTTCTTTGTTCTTTTGGAGGTAAAACCACATGGCGGTTAAGATACGTTTGAAATAGTTCTTTTATTATTTTTTCCGCTTTCAACTCCATTCTAACAACCCTGTGATGTTTATAAAGGTTTTTATAAAGAAACGTTTTTAATTCTGAGTTTTTTTCTTCCATTTCAGGGCTGAATGATACTATTGCTGATGAACAGTTTCTGACATTCTCTGGTTTTTTAATGTTGTACTTTTTTATATTTTTCAACGTTTGCGAAACCAGGTCTGTGACTAACTGGTTGATAATAGTTCTGATTACCTGGTATTTTTTAATGGTAAAATCTGCTGATGGATTGCTTTTTTCTATAATATCAACATTATCCCGCCATAACCAGACATCACTCAGCATGTCTTTATTTATTAAGTCAGATGTAATTCCATCGTCCAAATCGTGACTGTTATAAGCAATGCCGTCTGCAAAGTCCACTATTTGAGATTCTATAAAAGGGAACATATTATTGTCATCATCTTTTGCTTGCGGTTTATCATACTCCGTTGAATGCTTGCTCATCCCTTCCAACACCTCTTGAGTAAGGTTTAATCCAGGATATTCGAGGTAGCGTTTTTCCAGTTTTTTTACGATACGTAAACTTTGCAGGTTGTGTTCAAATCCTCCGTTGTTATTCATTAAATCATTTAAAATATGCTCTCCTGAATGTCCAAAGGGAGGGTGACCTAAATCATGGGCAAGAGCCACAGCTTCCGCCACATCCT
>CAJXCL010000018.1 GCA_913051775.1 uncultured Nitrospirota bacterium
TGATTGCTCCAACGGAGGCGTTCGGGCAGTTCGTCGCTGACAATATTGGTTATTTAATCCTAACGATAACCGTTTTAACCGAACAATCCTGTATTTCTAAATCAAACATTGTTTTTGAATCCTTCTCAAATAAGCAGAGTCAAACTTATTGCAGCGTAAATTAGGTCCTTTTTTTAAATGCAAGGGTTACAGGCATAAACCACCTGTAGCCCTTTTTTTATGTGGGAATTTGTTACAGAAGTTATCTGCCGATTTAGTTGGTTGTGAGGTTGTCATCTAAATTCATTTAACTTTATTAAATAGCAGCTTGTTCCATATCAATTGATTCCTTTGTGAAGCCAATAAAAAGGGATAGCACCCTGAAAGATGCTACCCCTTCTACTGTAACCATTTTGTAACCACAATTCTAATCCCTACCCAACTCCAGCCAACTTATACAGAACACGTAAATAATTGATTAACAAGGAAAAGCCTCTTATTTCACGATGTTAGAAGGGTTAAATAAAATGCTAAATTTCGACTCAAAATCCAGTAGGGGCAACCCTGTGATAGTTCGACTCTCTCCTCCGGCACCATCTTTTTTTTATTCGTTTCATTTTTTAGATTTCTCTTCTCAAAACTCCTGTCTTAAAGTCATGCTCTGTTTTAAAAAAATAAACCAACCTTACCTTAAAAGAAGATAAATTTGTATCGTTTTTTAAGCGTCTGGCAACATTTTTCTACATTTTTTGCTCCTAAACTTATTAAACAGGATGAAATTCCTTACGATTTATCTAATCCAGAAAATATGCCTATAATAGCTATTTCCTTGTTAGTTAAGGAAAAGCCGAATAGTATAAAAATTTGACGGGAATATGAAAAAGTATGGTTTGTACCCAAAATCAAGAAAAGCTCAAACCTATGAATGTTAAACTCTCTCCTCATGAATTACGATACAAAACTTTTGGCTCCTTTCTTAAGGAGAAATTCGGTTACTCTGTTTATAAAATAGGTCTAGACGCGGGATTCAACTGTCCACACAGAAATAATAGCAGAGAAATGGGGGGATGTACTTACTGCAACCCTAAGAGTTTTTCAGCCCCTTCTGCCGATCCTTCTTTATCTATTCCAGAACAGATAAAAGGTGGTATGAAATTGCTGAAAAAGCGCTATAAAACTGAGAAATTTATAGCCTACTTTCAGACGCATACAAACACCTTAGCTTCTGCTGAAAAATTAAGACGTATTTATCAGGAAGCGTTGGAATTTGATGAAATTATCGGAATTTCTATCGGGACACGACCGGACTGCTTATCGGACAAAACTCTCGATCTTATTCAGGAAGTTTCCCGAAAAACTTTTTTAATTATGGAACTTGGACTCGAGTCCGCCAATGACAAAACTTTAAATAAGATTAACCGCAATCATACGGTTAAAGATTTTACGATTGCCATTAACAAATTAAAAAAACGATCCATACATACATGCGCTCACATTATTCTTGGGCTGCCCGGAGAAGATTTGAGTGATATGATGATAACGGCAAATTATCTGTCATTTGTAGGCGTTGATGGGGTTAAAATCCATCACTTTCATGTTGTAAAAGGGACTGACATGGGAAAAGACTATTACAAAGAAAAAATCGAAACCTTTACGTTTGAAGAATACATGGCGGTGGTTATCAAGTTTATCGAGCACCTTGACCCCGGGATAATAGTACACCGCCTTGTAGGCGACTGCCCCGATGAACTCCTGATCGCACCAAAGTGGAACCTTGGAAAATCTCAAATATTGAAGTCGATAAACGATGAGATAGCGCGGTTGAACTCCTGGCAAGGGAAGTGCTTAAAAAATAGTTAAAAAATAACTCAATCATCTAACATTTGGCAAATAACAAATAACTAAAAACAAATTAACTTTCACCCGTGACTACTTTAAATCCGGCCGACTTCCAGGAAGAAATTCCTCCTTTTAATTCATAGACCTCCTTAAACTCAAGCATATTCATTAAACGCAACGCGAGAGATGATCTCGCCCCCTTGTGACAATAAATTAAATATTTTTTCTTTTTGTCCAGGCTATTGAGATTACTTTTAAAATCATTTCCATAAAAATCAATCAACCTCGATCCCGGGATATATTCCTTTTCGTGCTCTTTTTTTGTCTTTACATCAATCAAAATAAATTTATTAGTATCAAGTTTTTGTTTAAATTTTTCCAATGAAATTCTTATTAATATCCTTTTTTGAGAGGCTTTATTATCGATTTTGTCATTGCAGGCAGAAATGATAACGCAATAGATGAATAGTATAAAGCGTAATTTTTTCATTATTACATCAAACTCTTAAAGTTAACTCTCAATCAAGAGTCAATGATTTTCGTTCCGAAATTGCATCATTCATTAAGTTTAGCCATTGTTTAAAACGTTTTTCAAGTTCAGGCTTATGTCTCGGCTTAAACCACACCCCCTGTTTAGTTTTCGGCCATTCGTCAAGCTGCCCTCTTAGAAGATAGGCAGTACCTACAGCTGTTGCTTCATACTCTGCCGGTCTGTGAATCGGAATTCCGTTAAGATCCGCAAGCTTCTGGCACAATCCATTTAATCCTGACAATCCGCCACTGATGAGAATTTTTTCAGGTGGAGAGAATAGTTTCTGCATTTCATCCATATTGACACGCAATAGAAACACTATGCTTTCAATCACACCAACAATTTTCTCCCAATTTTTTCTATTCCCGGAAAATCGTGATTGAAAATCAGGAATCCAGAATGGCGTTCCAAGACCTGAGACTCCGTTAAGAAACAAAGGAGGAGACTTAGCGTTTTTTAGCCATTCCGGTAATTGTTGTTTTGTCTTTACCGGATTATCGATTCCCAACTCCTCCTCCACTTTTGCCAGTGCGCTCCCTGCTCCGTTAACTGTCCCCTCCAACACATATGTTATCTCATTTCCATCTTGCAATACAATGCTTGTAAGTAGTTTGGATGAACCAACGGTATACTCTTTGAAAGGACGTTGCACAAAAGCTCCGGTTCCAATATTTATATAAGCGGTTTCCGGCTTTGGGCGGCCATAAGCAAACAACGCTGCAGATTGATCACCTGTTACTATTTGTAAAGGAATTTTCTTCCCGGACACGATAATATCCCCAAAACAATATCGAGTGGGAACACATCGAGGCAGCGGCCTATCCGGAAGTTCAAACAAATTAAGCAGTTCTTGATCCCAATTCAAGGATTGTAAATTCCACAAAAGCGTTCGTGACGCATTTACCGGGTCAGCCAACAAAGGATGTTGATCCAGCAGTCGAAATAAGAGAAAACTTGCCATCGGCCCCCAGGATAGACGTTTGTCTTCATCTGCTTTTTTTACAGCTGGCAAATTTTCTAAGCACCATCTCAGCTTGCTCACACCATAGTGCGCAGTCGGAAAAAGACCGGTTTTTTGATGAATTGTTGTCTCATACCGCAAAAACCGCCCTATCCACAAAGCAGCGCGCCTGTCCTGCCAGCTTATGATTGGAGACAGCGCCTCACCGGTTTTATTATCCCAGCAAGTTATATTAGAACGCTGGGTTGAAAGACCGGCGGCAACAATGTCTTTAGCTCGATTTCCAACCGCGTCAACCGACTTTTTGATGGCATGTTCAACCGACAAAACCATCTTCTCCGAATCATGTTCTACCCAAGTCTCTTTTGGGTTAGCAGTACTGACTTTCTCAGATTCATGGGTTAAAACCTCGCCTTGCCGGTTGAATATTAACACGCGACTGGTATGACCTCCCTGATCAATGGTAAGAAACAAATCTTTTGCAGGCATATTTGTCACCCTATTTCCTTTTAATTAGCCATAGCTTTTTTCGAGAAGTTGTTTAATGCATTCTTGATTTTACTAATAACTTTTTCACATCCTGAAATGTTATGGCGCTCTGCAATGTAATCTGGATTATTATAACTCAGCCACACCTGACCTTTATCGCCTTCCCAGGCTAACGCTTTCTGGGGAAGATCAATTGCAGCGCTCTATCCACACTGCATTAATGGTGTCCTCTTGGGTTACCGAATATCAATAATTCCGTTGGGCGCAGCTTCAAAACCCCACATTCTTAGCTCCTCCCGTGTGATTAACCCTTTTGAAAATAGTCATTTTTTTTTCAAAACCGATTCAAGACGGTCTATGGTTGTTTTAACATCATATGAACTTTTAAGGCTGATCAAACTTGTCATCAGCATAAACCGGTAAAACAAATAAGATCAAAACTACAACTGCAAATAATAAAATTCGCATAAAAAACCTCCTTAATTATAAAGTTTTAAGTGATCTAAAGTTATGGATCAATTGAAGCTCTACTACAGGGAGCTTCAATTGTGGTAGAAGAGCCTCTCCGCTTTATGCATTTTAGGTGCTTTTCCTTTAGTCATTTGCCTCATCAACCGATTTTCGTAATTTTTTCTTCTTTGCCTGCAAATGTTTTTCTTTTAAAACTTTCTCTTTTGCCCTTTTTGAGCGCTTTCTTTTTTGCCGTCTGATTTTTTCTATTCGCTGTTGTTCCACACTTTTTTTACCTTTTATCAGGATGTCTATTTTACTACATAGAGATAGTCTAGCGTAATAGCGGTTTAATGCTTGTGAGCGTCCCTTCCGGCATTTGACCTCTATTCCCGTGGGAAGGTGTTTGAGGTAAACGCAGGTTGAAGTCTTATTTACATTCTGCCCTCCCCTGCCGCCGGAACGTATAAATGATTCCTTGACATCCTTTTCATAAATACTAAGGCTTCTCATCTTTTCCTTAAGTGCCTGTTCTTTTTTTTTACTGATAAAAGGATTGGCCATTGGTAAAAGCTTTCAGCAATCGGCTTTCAGTGTTCAGTTTTTTTGCCGACCACAGTCCGCTAATAACTGAAAGCTAATTTTATTATTGTTGATGCTCGTTCTTCTTTATATTGCTAAATAACAAATTCGGTAAATCCAGCTTATCCTGTCAAATAAGCTAAAAAAAATTAACGTAATACTCGATTATTTCGTTACCGAGGAAGATGGACAGGATGGCTCCGGCGGCCAGGTAAGGACCAAATGGAATTTTGGTTTTTCGGCCTCCTTTTTTCAGAATAATCATTGCTATTCCTATAACTGAACCGATTAACGAACCAAGAAAAATTGTAAGAAAGACTTTTTCCCACCCTAAGAAGGTGCCTAACATCGCAATCATTTTTATGTCCCCACCTCCCATTCCTCCCGGGTAGATTAGAGCCATTAAGAGGAGTAATCCGCTTCCTCCCAGCAGACCAATCAAAGCGCTTATTATGGAATGGGGTAGAAAAAAATATGATAGAACAAGGCCTATCGGTATGCCGGGTAGTGTAATAACATTAGGGATAATTTTATGGTCTATATCTATAAATGAAATGATGATCAAAGATGTGACTAACAGGGTGTAGATAATGGTAATAGGAAAGTCAAACCTCATGTAAACCAGGAGATAAAATATCCCGGTTAAAAGTTCTACCGTCGGATACCGCCAGCTAATTTTACCTTGACAGTACCGGCACTTCCTTTTTAAAAAGACGAAACTTAGCAGAGGGATATTGTCTAAAATAGCAAGCCGAGTTTTACAGGTAGGACAATATGAACCTGGACGAACAATGGAAAGCCGAAGAGGAATTCTGTAAATGCATACATTGGAAAAGCTTCCCATGACAGCGCCAACAATAAAAGCAGAAAACAATGTGAAGATATACCAGGTATCCATTTAGAGATTTATTTTCCGGATTTTCCCTTTTTTTCTTCTTTTGCCGGTTCAGTGCCAATCACAGGAAGCTTTAAAACCGTTCTTATCTTTGTTTCAATCTCACTGGCAATATCATTATTTTCTTTTAAAAATGTTTTTGCGTTATCTCGCCCCTGTCCCATTCGAGTTTCGTTGTAAGAAAACCACGTGCCACTTCTGTTAATAATATTATTTGTTAGCGCAAGATCTATCAGTTCGCCATATTTTGAGATTCCTTCTCCGAATATTATGTCAAATTCAGCATCTTTAAAAGGTGGCGCGATTTTGTTTTTAACGATTCTTGCCCTGGTTCTGTTTCCTATAGTATCCTGTCCGGATTTAATTGTAGCTATTCTGCGAATATCAAGCCTGACGGAACAGTAAAATTTAAGCGCGTTTCCACCTGTAGTAGTTTCTGGATTACCGAACATGACACCGATTTTCATCCGAATCTGGTTAATAAAAATCAATGCTGTTTTTGATTTACTGATAATTGCGGTTAATTTTCTCATTGCCTGGGACATCAGCCTTGCCTGCAAGCCCATGTGGGAATCTCCCATGTCTCCTTCCAGTTCAGCTCTTGGAACAAGAGCAGCGACAGAATCAACAACAATTAGATCTACAGCTCCACTCCTAACAAGTACCTCAACTATTTCCAGCGCCTGTTCACCGGTATCCGGCTGTGAAATTAGTAGATCATCTGTATTAACCCCGAGCTTTTTTGCGTAAACAGGGTCAAGGGCATGTTCGGCATCCACAAAAGCGGCAACACCCTTTTTTTTCTGGCTCTCAGCCGCAATATGGAGCGCTAAAGTTGTCTTGCCGGAAGATTCCGGGCCATAAATTTCTATAATCCTACCCCGCGGTATTCCCCCAACTCCTAAAGCGGAATCCAGGCAGATGGAACCGGTTGGAATAGTCAAAATGTTCCTGTCGATTGCTGTAGCGCCGAGTTTCATTATGGATCCTTTGCCAAATTGGCGTTCGATTTGAGCGAATGCTAAATCCAATGCTTTTTCTTTTCCCTCTTTGCCAGCCATCTTAATTACTCCTTTAAAAAGTTGTTAGAACTTAAAAATATAAATTACACAGATTTTTCTAATCGCTGAAAACTGTTAAACTGCCTTTTTAAGATTAAAAGTATGCAAAACAGAATATTCAGGCCCGGAAGGCTTTAAATCGCTTTTAATGAGTTTAAAACATGTTACACAAATATCATCGCAGGAAACATTTTTTTCTTTATGAAGCATTCGGATAAAATCTTTTTTTCCTTTTGATGATTTTATCCGACCGATAGTAAGGTGAGGAGTGAATTTTCGACTTTCCCGTTGAAATCCTATTTTTTGTAGTTGAAGCTCAATATTTTCTACTAACTTATAAAGCTGTCCGTCCGGATCAGAAAATCCCAACCATAAAACCCTAGGATAATTTAGATTTGGGAAACCACCGGTTTCTGTTGTTTTTAAAGTAAATGAATTCACCCCCTGCCCTGCCTCTTTTAAACATTTTTTTGCCCCTTCAATTTGTTCTTCAGTAATATTGCCGAGAAACTTAAGAGTGAGGTGAAGATTCGAGGGTTTTACCCATCGTATAGGCGCTCTGATTTGCTTAAATCTATCCTGTATATTTTCTACCATATTTTGAACAGCAGGCGGTATTGAAATTGCGATAAAAGCCCTGATTAAATCCATTTTATTAGATCTAACAGATTACACTAATAGAAACAGCGCAACGAATCCTCACCGAAATATATATTATTTTACTTATTGAGATTTACTTGTTATTTGCAATTTGATATTTGGAATTTCTCTCTTTACCCTATTGGGTTACAGGATACCATAAACATAGATTTGTAAAAGAACATTTGTAAGAATCCCGGCGAAAAGATCGTCTGCCATTATGCCCATTCCCCCTTCAATCTTTTCCAGCTTCTTTATTGGTTTTAATATATCAAATATCCTGAACAACACGAAAGCCGCTATTATCAGCTCAATTTTTTTTGGAATAAAAATTAAAGAAAACATCATGCCGGAAATTTCATCAATGACAATTTTCCCATCGTCTTTTTTACCGAAAACTTTCTCCGCACGATCTGAAATCTGTATGCCTACAAAAAATAAAACGAATGTAATAAAGACATAAAAGAGCGGCTGAAGTTCTAAAAACTGATAATAGAAAACAATGCCCCAGAGGGAACCCAGGGTACCGGATGCAAAAGGGAAATAACCGACATAAGCTCCAGTGGCAATAAAGACGATAATCTTATCGGAGAAATCAAACTTACCTGCTTTTTTGATTTTCAAATGTCGATATCATAGCTATATCGAATAATAGGGTCAAGAATAAAAAGTTTTGACAAAATAATAAAGTTCCCTTCATGTTGCATTTATAAACCATTTAACTCAAAACTGTAAAGTTGCTACTATTTTTTCCATTTTTAATGCGAAACATGTAAGATAATGTTTTTTTTGCTATAATTAATCATTGAATATTCCCCGTAGCAAGCTGCGGGGAATGCGTTCGCTAAACACTTTCAGGCGGGAGTAGCTCAGTTGGTAGAGTGTCAGCTTCCCAAGCTGAATGTCGCGGGTTCGAGCCCCGTCTCCCGCTCCAAGAATATTGACTGTCTGAGGTATTGAATTTATGACTAAAGAGCACGCTGACTTGCACTTGCACACCACCTTTTCTGATGGCTTTTTATCTCCTGAAGACGTTTTAAAAAACGCCTTCATACACCGTCTGAAAGCCATTTCTATTACCGATCATGAAACTGTTGAAGGTGTTGCTATAGCTGTTTCAGAAGCTAAGCAATACGGTATTGAAGTTATTCCAGGTATTGAACTAAGCGCTTCAACTGTGGCTGGAGAAATTCACCTTTTGGGATATTTTATTGACTACCAGGATGTCACGTTACAAAAGACCCTGGCTGAGCTAAAGAAAAAAAGGGAAAACAGGTTAAAAAAGATCGTAAATAACCTGAGTGCACAGGATGTACATGTAGATTTTGATGCTCTATTGAAATTTGCGGGTCCCGGGACTATGGGTCGCCTGCACCTTGCTCATTTTCTTTGTAGAAATAAAATTGTTTCCCATATCTATGAAGCATTTGACAAATATATAAGTTCCGACAAACCGGCTTATGAAAAAGTAGATGCCTTAACCCCTCAGGAGGCTATTAAATTGATATTAAGTGCAGGGGGTATACCTGTTCTTGCTCATCCGGAGTCAAAACATCTGGATGATTTAATCCGTTCTTTAACTTCAATAGGCTTAAAAGGGCTGGAAGTCTATCATTCAAAATTTGACAAAAAGGATTCGCAATGCCTTTTAGCTATGGCAAGAAAACACGATCTTTTAGTAACCGGGGGGTCTGATTGTCATGGAGAGGGAAAGTTGATCCCTCTGATCGGAAAGATAAAACTGCCATATGCTTATGTGGAAAAACTAAAAAATCATGCGGGAATTAATTACTCTGTTCTGAAAACTTATAAAACTGAGCATTTTTAGCAAAGCTGAACTCAAAGCCAAGCTTAGCTTCGTAGCTCTGCAAAAATTTTTTGAGTCAATCGGGTGGCTTTCCATACCGAATTTTGGTTGCGGCGAAGCCGCGCTGTGGTATTATGAAGAATAAATAAAACCTTTTAGAGTTTAAACAATGCGATTAAAAAAAGAAATGATAGCGCTTATTACAGACAAGCTGACATCTTCTCTACTTGATGAGGAGTTTATCATCTTTACTGAAGATTTCTCTAAACTGAAAGAGATCATTAGCGACATTATCATTGAAGATTTAATGGTTGAAGATAAATTAGACGATGAAGTTAAAAAAATAATCGCAAGTTATGCGAACGAAATGAACAGTGGAAATGTTGATCATCGGAGAATGTTTCAAATGATTAAAAAGAAACTGGTCAGGGAAAGGGATCTGGTTCTGTGAAATTGTCTAGGGAAAAAATAAATCATCTGGCAAATTGTATTATGAATGATTTTGGTAAGAGGGATGAAGTGGATTATATTGAGGAACCAACTGACGTGAGACTCCAAATAGTCAAAGTTATAACGGATGTATTAGCAGTTGACGATGAGGTGGATGCTTTCGTAAAAAATAAATTAGATTCTCTTTCAAAGGATATTTGGGAAGGGTCTAATGAATGGGAAGTCATGTATAACAAGTATTATGAAGAAGAAATGAATAAAAAAGGGTTGTGATTGGATAGGACACAAAGCAGCAATAATCTCTTTTTGAAGCTCCCCGCAACAAGCTGTGAGGAATGCGCTTGGTAAACACTTTCAATTTTTTAAAATTTTATTCTATTTCCTTTTAACCACTTTTCTTCGTCGAAATTTTTCCGGCAAAATTCTTCAAAAGCTATTTCATCAAGGGACAGTTTTTCCCCGTCAATCTATTTCCCTTCCGCAGCTTCATTTAAACATTATGTCCTTTCTTTTTTTTATAGTAGAAAGGTTTGTCTTCGCAGGTAAAGAAGAACTGCCTAACAAGTCTTCTAATAGGATTTTAGCAAATATAGAATATTTTTCGGACATCCTGATTAAGGGTGGTGTAATCCCCTCTATTAAGATATGTCCTGAGTATTTCGAAGGAGGAAATACAAGGGGTCCTAAAACCGGTTGCGGCCTCTGGCCGCACTGTATTCTAGCGTCTCTCCGGTAAGACCTGACTGATCTCTGCCAACGGTCACCCGATATTATTCCGGTTTCGCAAGGCGTGCGCCAAGAATGCCGGCAATCAATCCAAAAAGATGTCCTTCCCAGGAAACATGAGGGAAAACGGGCAGCAGGCCCCATAGAATTCCGCCATAGAGGAATAGAGTTATAAAGGCAACAACTATAGAACTTATACTTTTATCAAACCATCCGCGCGCAACTATAAATCCAAAATAACCAAAGATGAGTCCGCTGGCACCGACATGGTAAGAAGCACGGCCAAATAACCAGAGACAACCTCCACTCACAAGAATGATAAACAGGGAAACTTCAAGAAACTCTCCAATGCCCCTTGTTATAATGAGTCCTCCTAACACTACAAAAGGAACTGTGTTCAGCAGGGTATGCCAAATTCCCCCGTGAAGAAATGGACTTAGCGGAATTCCAATAAGCCCATACAATGTGCGTGGTAATATGCCAAACCTATTAAGCTGGTGTCCCACAAACATATTGACCAGTTCTATAGCCCAGATCATTAGTGAAAATCCAAAAATACATAAGGCACTGGTCTTTATCTGCTTGTTCAATTCTTTTTTGGCGTTCTCTGTTTCCAATGGAATATTCTTTCAATTGAATGTGTTTAGCGAGCGCGTTTCTCGCAGCTCTGCTGTAGGGAGCTTCAATTGATTATCAATAATAATTTTTTCTGATCAACACCGAATCTCAAAAGCACTTCGCACCAACCAATGAATCTATAATTCAGGGAAATGTGGTCTGGACAACTTTAAGTATTTTTTTCTTTGAATGAAGATGACCTTGTCCAATCCCCCGGCACTCCTTAGAAACACTTTTCCATTTTTTCTCAGATCGCAAATTGGTAAACCAGAATGGATAGGAACTGCACTGACCGGGACGTATTGAGTAAATTTTGCACATGTCTTTATAAAAGAAACACCGTCCATCCGGATGTTCCCGGATACTATAACTGTTTTTGAAAGGATATAAATATTTTTCCTTAAAATCTGCAACATGTATTTTTAAAAATTTTGCGATGGAGGATAACTCTGATTTGTCGACATATATAGTTCCCGGGTTTCCCGTGCAGCAGACGCCGCATTGCTGGCATTCAAAACAAATCCCGTTGTCAAAAAAATAAGAACGTTTATTTAATTTATTCATAACAGTAAATTTCGCCACAAAGACACTAATAAAACAATCTTAGTGTCCTGGTGTCTCCGTAAAATATTTCCTTCTATTCTAAATGTTAAATTAAATCGTTGCAAAAAATAAAACCATCTATTTTTCCTTGAATAATATGTTACACTCAGCTCATGCCGCCTATAATTAAAGCCGTATTCAGCCGCCGGATGCTGGTGAGCTTTGTCATGGGCTTTGCCAGCGGGCTCCCGCTTCTTCTCACAATTTCCGTCTTACAGGCGTGGATGAAAGATGAAGGAGTTGATCTAAGTGTTATCGGGCTGATGGCTTTAGTGGGACTTCCCTATACTTTAAAGTTTCTCTGGGCACCCCTTTTTGACCGCTTCACTCCTTCATTTTTAGGAAGAAGAAGAGGATGGCTTCTTGTTGCACAGATCACTCTCATGGTTTCTATCGCAGGACTTGGTTTTACAAATCCATCAAATAATCCCTGGCTGGTAGCTATTGCAGCTTTTCTTGTAACTTTTTTCAGCGCAAGCCAGGACATTCTAATAGACGCCTACCGCAGAGAGGATTTAGCAGATCAAGAGTTGGGCCTAGGCTCTTCCCTCTACGTTAATGGATACCGTGTTGCAATGCTATTGGCTTCCGGAGGAGGACTGATATTAGCAGATGTAACTTCATTCAAGACAGTTTACTTAACAATGGCATCCTGTATGTCTGTCGGAGTCATTACAACTTTATTAACTCCGGAGCCGGAAGTTCCTGAAGCATATCCAAAGAGTCTGAAAGAAGCGGTGATTGACCCTTTCAGGGAATATCTTTCACGAACAGGCGCTTTGTGGATGTTAGCCTTTATCCTTTTTTATAAGATTGGCGATACCATGGCTTCTGCTATGACAATTCCTTTTTATTTGGATATTGGCTTTTCAAAAACCGAAATCGGAGCGGTTGTGAAGCTTTTTGGGTTTTGGGCAACTATTATAGGTTCCCTGGCCGGAGGAATATTTATTCTTCGATATGGTATCAACCGATCCCTCTGGGTTTTCGGATTTCTCCAGGCAATTTCAACCGCGGGGTTTACGGTCCTCTCTTATATAGGCCATAACATTCCGGCATTAGCCGCAGTAGTAGCCTTCGAAAACTTCAGCGCTGGATCAGGGACTTCCGCCTTTGTCGCTTTTATGGCAAGCCTTACTAATAAAAAATTTACTGCAACTCAATACGCACTTTTAAGCAGCATAATGGGAGTGCCTCGGGTTTTTGCTTCCGCGCCTACAGGATTCATGGCTGAAGTCATGGGTTGGGCAAGTTTCTTTATTTTCTGCGTGCTAATCGCAATTCCCGGAATGTTGCTCTTACTGAAGTTTGCGCCGTGGAGGAAAAATAACGAAAATGGTTAATCGTTCAATTTAACTGTAGATATTTTTCTGCTACTATGGAGTGTTAAGTAATAAAATCATGATTTATAAAAGGAGTTCATCATGAAAGGAATCATAATCTATGTTTTGTATTTTGTTTTTACCGTCTAATTTATAATCTGGTTGCCATCGTAATAATACCTTTTATTTCTTTTGGAGGCTCGATAGAGGGAAATTTAATATTTCAATGTTGGAAATATTAAATCAGTTAAATACTATGTCTGGGTCTTCTGATTTCATAAAAAATCCTATTCTTTTTGCCTGAATTATTAAATCTCCACGCATAGGCGTTGTTAAGGGATGTTAAATTAGTAGTAATCCATTTATCTTTTAAAAAAGGGAGCCAGTTTTCATTAATTTCCTTGTCTGCATCAGGCCCTCCTCTTAAAATATCAATCTGTTTTATCATTCCTCTATTTTCCGAAGGAGTCTCACCAGTTGCTAACTCAAACTTAGAGTACATTGCTATTGATGGAGAGGCGTTAACACTATGTTTCTTAATAATATGCTGCCATATATCTTTAATGTCTTCGCTTATATTTTTTGTTTCTTTAATATTATAAGCTGCAAAAAATAGTTGTCCTTTATATTGATAGGATAGTTCTCTAAGAACAATGGCCTCTCTTTTTTCAAAAGGAGAATCACTTTCTCCTGGACTGCCATAAAACATCACCAAAACAGGCTTTCTCTTATCTGGTGATAAATCCTTTTGAAAAACTAATTCATCAAAGTTTGTTTTTTTAGTGGATGGATTGTACTTAATCTTTTGAATTAATTTATTGTCATATTCTCTTTGTAAAACATCATCAACAGTGCTTCTGTTCATTAACCTTTTGATCTCAGGCATTGATATTTCCGCGCTTGCTAAAGAGGGTATTCCAAATACACCAACTAATGCAGCAAGCCCACCAACATATCCAGCAGCTTTAAGAACATCTCTCCTGCTAAGGTAGTCTTTTTTATACCTTTGCCTTAATTCGTTGTAATCCTCTATCACCCTGCCTGCTCTGTTCATGTTATGTTTACCTTCTATTATTTTTCTATCAATCATTTGATTGTCCTAATTGTGAATATATAAGCACACCCAAAGGGTATGATATTACAAACATCGATTTAATTGTTAAAATTCTTATGCATGGGTTTAAAGAAACGGTTTACCATAATGCTTTTAAAAAGGAGTTCATCAGAAAAAGAATTCCGTTTTTGGAAAAGAATAAGGTAAAGGTAGAATCAAATTCTATATTATTGTACCGACAAAACAACTATGAGTTTTAATCCTATCGAAGTCTTTGTTGGTTTAGTTCAGCATATCGATAATGGTTTTAACAACACGTTCAGCCCCTTCAGCTATTTGGGGGATAGTTGATTCGAGCATATAACAAGGAGTTGTAACCAATTTAAATTTTGGATCAACTACAATCTCACCTGGATTTGTTATTTTGTGCTTTGCTCCCATTTCTTCTAGTGTTTTTGCCGTACCTTTATCCTGGCCAATAGTAAGTTCTGCGCCTTTAAGAACTTTCGCCATAATTGCTGGAGAAATACATAGAGCACCAATTGGCTTTTTTTGCTCTATCATACTGCCAATTGCTTTTGCCACATCTTCATTTACACTACAGTTTGTCCCTTGAGTAGCAAATGATGACAAATTTAGAGCAGCTCCAAAACCTCCTGGAAATATTAAAGCATCTATCTTAGCTGGATCAAAAGTATTTAATGGTGATATCTTCCCACGAGCTATTCTTGCAGATTCTGTTAAAACATTTCTGGTTTCATTCATGTTCTCTCCAGAAATATGATTTGTTACATGGTGCTGTGGAATATCTGGCGCAAAACAAACATACTCTGCACCATTCTTTTGGATGGACAATAAAGTTAAAACTGATTCGTGGATTTCAGCACCATCTTGGAAACCACATCCTGACAAAACAACCCCTATTTTAATTGCTTTTTTATTCATACGACCCCCCCAAGTTATTAAAAATGCGATAGGTATAAGTCTTTAGATGCTATAACTTTATCATCAGTTAATTGCCCATTCAAGCTTTACAATAAAGATTTAGTCAAGTTAGATCATCCTGACTAGTTTTTTCAAAATTCCTATAACTGCCGTCCATGCAAGTTTTTACAAACTTTTGGACTTGCCACGGGGTTAACGAGCGAACTTAAATAGAATTAAACTCCTTACACAGAAGATTCCCCGTAGTCTTACCGCGGGAAGCTTCAAATTCCTATACATAAATTTAGGAGTTTAGTAATTAGTTTCTTTTTTTAAAATTTCGAATTAGCCAATAGCCACAATAAAATTCAGCTACTCCTAATATCGACATATTCAGCAAAAACTGCATTTTGGTTTCTCCAAAAAAAAGGATGATAACTGCCATCATGGTAGCCATTCCAATAAGCTGTAAAACCAGTCCTAAATAATACACTAATGTTTTCATGGTTTAACTATTCACAAGTTCAGGAAGCATTTAGAACGATTTAATATGAAAAAAACTATTGAAGCTCCCTGCAGCAAGACCGCAGGGAATCTTCTGTGTAAGGAGTTTAATTCTATTTAAGTTCGCTCGTTAACCCCGTGGCAAAACCAAGGGGAATGCGCTTGCTGTGTACGTTCAATTCAATTTTTTATCCAGGGCCAACCGAAAGCCTATGTAGGGATTACGAATGATTGGAAAGTACCTGGATCGCTTAGCGGTACGAAGGTCTATCGGTTCAGTGCCCCATGAACCGCCCCGAATAACCCGGTAATTGCCGCTTGCCGGTCCTTCAGGATTAAGTCGGGGGCCCTTACCATAATAGTCCCCATACCGGTCAGATACCCATTCCCATACATTGCCAGCCATGTCATATAAACCTAAACTGTTAGGCTTATATGACTTGACAGGGGCTGTGTTTTTATAACCATCATTCTGATTTTTCGTTTTCCAGGCAAGCTCACAGCTCTCATCACAGAAGTTGGCATATTGAGACAAATCTCTTTCATTAGAAAAACCTGCCCATTTTATTCTCTTCCCCCTATCTTTTGCTGCATACTCCCATTCCGCTTCGGTTGGTAGGCGGTAGTTCTTAGCGGTTTTTTTGTTTAGCTTTATAATATACTCCTGCACATCATTCCAGGAAACACTTTCCACAGGGCAATCGCCTCCACAGCTCTTGAACTCTGATGGGTTTCTTCCCATCACCTTTCGCCATTCTCTCTGGGTTACCTCATGCTCTCCCAAAAATAAATCATCAACGCAAACCTCATGAATAGGCTTTTCATCATCATAATTTTCTCCAAACTGATCTCCCATTTCAAAGCAGCCCCCTTTTATAAAGACCATGTCTTCTGGATAGCCCCGTTCCAATTCATTTTGCACTTCAATATCTGTAGCAGCCACAGAACCAGAAAGAAAAACTAAGAAAAGTATGCTAATGATTGTTTTTTTCATAGAGATTCCTTTTATGAAAATGAAAGTTGAGCGAGCACATTCCCCGTAGCTTGCTGCGGGGAGCTTCAATAGAAACTCAATGTGGCAGACTTAAGTAAGGCACTTACATTATAATCCATTATGAATGCCAAGTAGCAAACCTTTTTGCTACCAAATGAGATAGTGTAAATTTAATAACGAATTAATGCTCATAAATTTTACAATTTGGCAAAATGGAAAATTGAGTGGAAACATTTTAGAAAATTGCAGTTATAATAATTAGGTGTTTATATTTTATTGGGGTGGGGATTTTTAGAAGTTTTTTGAACCCGCCATTAAGAACTGGATTAAGAATTCCACACTAAAAGCTAATGCTAAATCACGCGGATCGTAACTCTTTCTTCTTGCTTCCAAACGCTAGACCTGCGTATTTGCCATAAACCAGCACGGGTTATATTGTATTCTTCAAATATTAATTGTTATTAACGGCATTCCAAGCCTCTGCCTTTTGTTTTCACCACTGAACAGTTCGGTTTTTCTGTTTGGAATATCTCCTCTCTTTCCCTCGTGCTGTGCCTGAAGCTTTGCAGGGAGACTTGAACAGTGCTGGAGGGTATGTTTGCCAAATCTTTCGGAAATTTTGTCCACTGCCATATATATTTTGCGCATTCCCTCTATCCGGGTACCGTCGTCAAAAAGGCCGCGCTGGATACTGCCTGCCGGCATCAGTCCGGCCAATACAACACCTGTAGAACGGTAAAAAATCTTTGGGTTATAGGTTTTAATGAAGCCCTTCCTTAAGGGCTCAAACAGTTCAGCAGGATAAGCAGTTGGGCGAGTCAATTTTATTTCTATCCCTGTATCTTTGAAATCCTTTCTCCTCAGCAATATTATGAGCCTTGTTGCCGCGAGATTATGCCGCCGTGCCTTTATGCAGGCATTCTCAAGATTTTTAGAAATCTGGGCAAATATAAAACTTTTGTCATTAGATGGGGGAGTAAAGGTCTTTACCTTGCTGATGGATTTATAGCCGCTCCTTTCCTCAGTAGTTACCGGGTAGATGCTTCTGCCGTTCAGTTCATGCCATATTTCTATGTGTGGTTTGGTAAAGTGTTTTTTTACAAATTCCTCATCTTTCCGGGAAAACTTGAGAGCAGTGTTTTGTCCAAGTTTTCTAAGGTGTGCCGCTGTGTTTGCTCCAATCCCCCAGACCTTATCTACCGGCAGGTCGGCAAGGTAGCGATGTATTTCCCTTCCGGGGATAGCAGTGAGCCCTTTTGGCTTTTTGTGTTTTGAAGCAATTTTTGCCAGAACCTTGGAAACACTGAGACCAATGGATACGGTGATATCAAGTTCTTTTTCTACAGTTGTCTGTATCTTTCTTGCAATACTTCTGTAAGAACCATGAAAACTCCTTCTTAAACCTGTGAGATCAATAAAAGCTTCGTCAATAGAATATTCTTCCACGTCCGGGGAGAAGCGTCTGAATATTTCAAACATTCTGACTGAAAAGAGGCTGTAAATCTCGTAGTCGGAAGGGAGCATGATAAGGTCGGGGCAGACTTTCTTTGCTTGAAAAAGGTTGACAGCTCTTTTTACTCCCTTTGCTTTTGCTTCGTAACTCGCAGCGGCTACTATGCCCCTTTCTTTTCCTGTGATAACAGGTTTTCCTTTCAGCTCAGGGTTCACAGCTTGCTCGCATGACGCGAAAAATGCGTCCGCGTCCACATGAGCGATGGCTTTTGGCCATGAATGAATTGTTAAAGGTCGGCTTATATTTTCCATTTAATATTTCCTTACAACAGCAGTTACAACTCCGGCAACTCTAAGACTCTTTTTTGGGGTTATTGGTATGTATTTTTGGTTTGCTGGAACAAGGAATACTTTTTTACCTCTTTTTCTTAAATATTTCATTGTCCACTCTCCATCTACTTCAGCTATTACAATATCTCCGGTTTTAGGGCTTTTCCCTTTATCAACTATAACCATGTCTCCAGGTAGTATTCCAGCTTCTGACATTGAGTCACCAGATACTTTTAAGAGAAATGTTGCTTCTTTATTTTCTACAAGAAGCTCATCCAATGAAATAGTATCAGCAAGTTCTTCTTCTGCAGGACTTGGAAAACCAGCTTCCACAAATCCAAGCAGTCTTAAGGGAGAAATTAAGGAGCGTGGAATAAGTCTTCCTTTTTTGTCTTTCACTAAAACTTTCAATTTTTCAAGTTCATCCACTACTTTTGAAACTGCATTTTTTGATTTAAGTTTCCAAATTTCATTAAGTTCTGAAAAGCTGGGCATCCTTCTTTTGCTATAATAAAAATTTGCTAAAGCACTAATTCTTGCCTTTGTTTTTTTATCTTTTTCCACAATATTATTTTATGGTGAACAAACGTTCACTGTCAAGACAAAAAGGGGAGATTTGATGAATATTTGTACTTATTTGTAAAATAAGATTTTAATTAAATAGGTTTAATACAATCTGGAGAATTATTTGCAGGAGAATTTACTGTTTTAGATACCTCGTAACATTCCATTTTCTCAGAAGAATATTGTTTTAGGACAGGAAATATTTGTTTTTCATTCTGCATAGCTGGATTAAGCCATAAAGGTTCATCATCTTTTGGAATAATAACAGGCATCCGGCTATGAACAGGTTTGAGCAATTCGTTTGACTCAGTGGTTATGATCGTACAAGACTTAGTTTTTTCTCCTTTTGATGAAGTCCAGATATCGAACAATCCAGCAAAACCAAATAACTCATGCGCCTTGAGTCTTATAAAATATGGAGTCTTCGCTTTCCCATCTTTACGCCATTCATAAAAACCATCCGAAATAATTAAGCAACGTTGTTGTTTGAAGGCTTTTTTGAAACTTGGTTTTCCTGAAAGTGTTTCAGCGCGCGCGTTGATCATTTTGCTGCCTATGGATGGATCTTTTGCCCAGGATGGTATTAATCCCCATTGAAATTGAACAAGACAGTTGCTGCCATCGTTCACAATACCGGAAACCATTTGAGTTGGAGCTATATTATAACTTGGAATTGATTCAGCAAAAACTTTATCAACTGCAAATTCTTTTATTATATCAACAGTACTTAAACTAAGAACAAAACGTCCGCACATAATTTTACACTGTTTTTGTTAAGCTTTTCACCTAATACCTTAATCTTGCACACAAAAGTTTGCCGGGGCTACAAAGCATCAAGCGTGCCGACGTAGTTTTTTTACTTCAAAAATGGGTCAAGAGCGGACTTACCATCCTTTTAAATTGAAGCAAGGACTAAAAAATTATTAAGACGGATCATTTCCTTCTTGATACAGCTATCCACGTAAATTTTCTAAGAATTCCTCTTTTCATGAAAGATTTTATCCCATGTGAATTTGCCTATTTTTCCTCCATAATGCCCACCAAGTACAACACAAGCTAAAAAAATAATAAAATTATCAGAGATTACACCAAGAGCGGCTCCTAAAAAACTAACTATTATGGCTCCAATATATGCACCTGGATTCAGTTTCATTTCCTTATTCCTTTTCAGTGTTGATTATGCAAGACTCGGAATAGAAGAGGTAAAAAGTCATTTTTTGCTTCTGATATTTAAAGAACTTGATCGGTTTTTCCGGTTCGCTGGCTTTCCTTTTTGCCATGATTAAGATAGTAACATACTGAGGAGCTTCTTTTTCAAACAATGTAAAAGGGTCAAGTTCACTCTTGACTACATAAAAAATAATGTAAAAAAGATTTAACTTTAATAAGAGCCTTGCATAAGTCGCAGTAAAAGGAAAAACCAAACTGCGACTAAACAGCGCCTAAAGTTATTTTCATAATCGATTTTAGATTGAATTTTTTTAAAGTACAATACAAATTATAAATGCAGTCGAGAATAGACTTGATGCCCTTTTTTGAGAACTGGTACATTGAAAATTTTAACGGAAAGCTTCGGGATGAACTCTTAAATGTTTAGATTTATGAAAGCAAAACATATAAAATAATCTTATTTGGAAAAAATTCGCATTCTGCTATAATTTATTAATATTTATTTTTATATTATTACACTATAAAACCTTCTTTTTTTAGGAAGAATTTTCTGTTTGTTCACTGGAGCGGTGGCTCCTTTTGGTTGTGGCAACTAGCCGCTTTATGGAATTTCGTGGAAAATTACTATAAAGATTTGCAGTTACCGGTACTTTCCCCTGTCACTGAAGTTAAAAAAGCATACAAAGAGCTTGCGAAAAAATATCACCCTGATAAAAACCTGATGAAAATTCTACAAAAGAATATCTCAGGAAGGTTACAAAACGCAGGAGAAATTATATATACGTGCAAAAAGTGACTATTGAAAAAAACCAGTTCGAAAAATGTGAAGGGTACGGACAGCTAATCAGTCGTTTTATATCTCCCTCTCCCTGCCCCCAATGTCACGGCACCGGCAGTAAATGATACAGGGGCATTTCTCGAACCACCTTTAAGTGTAATGTCTATGAAAACAAAAGAACTTATAAAAAAATCCAATAAATATATTGCTCAAACTTATGGTCGCTTTCCCATTGCCCTTGTCAGGGGAAAAGGGACAAAGGTTTGGGACGCTGATGGAAAGGAATACCTTGATTTTGTAAGCGGCATAGCGGTCTGCAACCTCGGGCACTGCCCTGACGCGATTGTAACCGCGGTGAAAAACCAGGTGGAAACACTACTGCACGTCTCAAACCTGTATCACATTGAGCCTCAAATCGAATTGGCGGAAGAGCTTGTAAAAAACTCTTTCGCGGATAAAGCTTTTTTTTGCAACAGTGGTGCGGAGGCTAATGAAGCGGCTATTAAACTTGTTAGAAAGTATTTCCACGACCAGGGAAAAGAAAAATATGAAATAATAACCATGAAACAATCTTTTCATGGCCGAACCATGGCAACTTTATCGGCAACCGGTCAGGCTAAAATACAAAAGGGATTTGAACCACTATCAAGCGGTTTTAAATGTGTGCCCTTTGATGATACAGCAGCGGTCACGGAGGCCATTTCCTCTAAAACATGCGCTGTAATGGTAGAGCCGATACAGGGAGAAGGAGGCGTTAATATTCCGGATGATAACTACCTTAAATCCCTTAAAGATATATGTAATAAAAATGATCTCCTCCTTATACTGGATGAAGTGCAAACTGCAATGGGACGGACCGGACGGTTATTTGCGTATCAGCATTATGAAATTGAGCCGGATATTATGACGTTAGCGAAAGGGTTGGCCGGTGGTATCGCTATTGGCGCGATGTTAGCCACAAACAAAATCATAAGTGCGTTTAAACCGGGAAACCATGCCTCAACTTTCGGAGGAAATCCAGTAGCCGCGGCAGCAGGTTTAGCGGCCTTTAAAGAATTCTCACATAAGAATCTTCTCTCCCATGTAGAGGAGATGGGAACCTATCTCCTCAGCAAGCTGAATGATATGAAAAAAAGATTTCCATTCATAAAAGACATCAGGGGAAAAGGACTTATGGTTGCAATGGAAATGGACTCCCCCTCATCGGAGATCGTAAACTATTGCATGGATAAAGGTTTTTTAATTAACTGTATTCAGGAAAAGATTTTGCGATTTGTACCTCCGCTAATCGTTCAAAAAAATGAAATCGATTCCTTAATAAATATCCTGGAGCAATGTTTTGATGAAAAGCTTGGTCAACATATTTGATTTTGAGATCGATGAAATCAACGAGGTCTTCTCAAAGGTGCGGGAATTGAAAAAATTAAGCCCTTCCAACAACTATGCCCCTTTAAAAGGAAAGACCTTGGGGATGATCTTTAAAAAATCATCCACCAGAACCCGGATTTCCTTTGAAGTGGGGATGTATCAATTAGGCGGGAAAGCTTTGTTCCTTGATCACAAAGATTTGCAGTGGAAAAGAGGAGAAAGCCTGTCCGATTCCGCCAAGGTTCTGTCTATATATCTTGACGGAATAGTCATCAGAACTTATTCTCATAAAGAAGTAGAAGATCTCGCAAATGCAGCCGATGTACCGGTTATTAACGGCCTTTCCGATCTTCTGCACCCATGCCAGATATTAACGGATATTTTTACCATTCAGGAGCATGTGGATGATTTAAAAAAAATCAGGATAGTTTACCTGGGTGATGGGAATAATGTTGCAAATTCCTGGATAAACGGCGCCGCAAGAATGGGGCTGGATTTAAGGATTGTATGCCCTGAAAATTACCTCCCTGATTACAATATCTTAAAAATCGCGCGGGAGGAAACAGGAAAAACTAACGGGAAAATTGAGTTATTCCATGATCCGCAAGACGGGGTTTCAGGAGCAGATGTGATTTACACCGACGTGTGGGTCAGCATGGGACAGGAAGAGGAGGCCGTTAAGAAAAAAGAAGCTTTTAAAGCTTTTCAGCTTAACAGCGATCTGGTTAAAAAATCTGGCAAAGATCCTTTAATAATGCACTGCCTGCCGGCTCACAGGGGAGAGGAAATTACATCGGAAGTGATGGATGGTCCGCAATCTATCATTTATAAGCAAGCAGAAAACCGCCTTCACGTTCAAAAAGCCATTCTGGAGTATCTGCTGGAGAACTGAAAGCGGGCAGCTATCAGCTTTTTCGAATATCGCAAATTATATGAATCAACAAAACCTTATGCATTACAATTAACGGTTCAGTAAAGTATGTATTGACATATGAGAATTTTCTAAGAATAATTTTCCCACGCAGGAAGGTAATAAGAATAAAGGAGAAGTCAATAAATTTGTTAAGATGATAAACGGAAAATAAGAACCGTCTCTCTACATTCTATTTAACCACAAAGCACACACCGCGGCGAAGCCGCAACCAAAACTTTTACCACGAAGCTCACGAAAGACACGAATAAAAAATAAACTCTATTTTGATTCTTTCAGGAATCTAAAAAATTCCGTATCAGGGGGAAGGATAATGGTGGATTTTTCTTTGAAGAGAACTTTATAGGCCTCCATTGATCTTATAAAACTATAAAATTCAGGATCTTTTTCAAGAGATTTGGCATATATTTTAATAGATTCTGCGTCCCCTTCTCCTCGAATTCCCTGTTCTTTCTTATACGCTTCTGCCAAAAGAACTATTTTCTCTTTATCGGTTTTAGCCCGGATTTTCTGGGCTTCTTCTTTTCCCTGCGCCCGGTATTCTTTTGCGATTCTCTCCCTTTCCGTTCTCATACGGTTATAAATAGAATTAGCAATTTCCTGCGGCATATCCGCTCTTTTGATCCTCACATCCAACACTGATATCCCATACTCTTTTGCTTTCTCATTAGTCCGCTTAGTCACAAGCTTCATGATTTCATCTCTGGTTGTTGAGACTATATCAATCAAATTGTGCCGTCCAAGTTCCACCCTGAGTTCAGAATAAATAATATCATCCAAACGGGATTGAGCGCCATTGGTATCTCTAACTGTTTGCAGAAGCTTCAGGGAATTAAGAATTCTCCATTTCGCGTAATTATCGATAAGCAAGTTTTTTTTGTCTTTAGTTAATATTTCCGTTGGAGCAGAATCATAATCCAACAACTGTTTCGGAAATTTAGTGATTTTTTGAATAAAAGGAATTTTAAAATGCAATCCCGGTTCGTCAACATTTCTGACCGGTTTTCCTAATTGCGTAATAACCGCCTGCTCTACCATGGAAATGGTATATACGCTAAGATTTATCGTAACAAGAATAACCGCAATAATGAGTACTGCAAGGTTTTTAGCCATAAGTTAATTATTTTTCTGTTTTTTCAAGGCTTCCAAGTCCTTTAGGCCCAATTGGTAAAATAGGAAGAATCCCTCCGCTTTTCTGATCAACAATATATTTTTCTATGCCAGGTAAAATCTCTTCCATTGTCTCAATGTAGAGTCTTTTCCTGGTAATATCCTCTGCTTTATTATATTCCAGCAAAATGCTATCGAATCTTTTCGCATCTCCTTCTGCTTTATTGATTTTCTCTTCTCTATATGCCTCAGCCATTCTAACAATTTGCGCTGCCTTACCTCTTGTTTCCGGTATAACAGAGTTTCTATATCCCTGGGCTTCGTTAATTAAACGCTCTCTATCCTCCTTGGCGCTTACAACATCTTTAAAAGCATCAACAACCTGTTTTGGCGGATGAACATCCTGCAGTTGGACAGCGACAATTTGTATTCCCATTTCATAAGTATTTAAAATATTTTGGATGAGTTCTCTTGTTTCATTTTGAGCTTCAAATTTACCAACAGTCAATACCTGATCAATCTCCGTTCTTCCTACAACTTCCCTGATTGCGGCTTCCGTGGCATCTCTTATTGCCTTCCTCTGGCGCCTTACTTCGAATAAAAATTCAACCGCACTGGAAATTTTATATTGGACGACCAGATCTATGTCTATAATGTTTTCATCCCCTGTAAGCATCAACGATTCTAACGGGACATCCCTGTATCGCGCCGGTGGACCGGGGTCGGAAATACGAAAACCGATCTCTTCTCTCCTGACCTTGGTTACTTTTGCCTTTAAAACTCTTTCTATCGGGGCGGGAAATTTAAAATTAAGGCCGGGATCCGCCGTGCGGTTATATTCTCCAAACCGTAATAGTACTCCCTGTTCATCCGGCCCAACCAGAAAGAAAATACCTGTCCCTAACCAGAGCACTAAAACACCAGCTATGATTAAAGCAATATTACCGGGTTTAATAGGAGGGAGATTAATTTTAGGGAATTCTAAAGGTAATCCGGCATTGCCTCCCTGCTGACCGGATCCCGGTCCTTTCTGTCTTGGAAAATCATCCCATGGAGCCATAACAAAAATATACCTTAAAATAATTTCTAAAGAATCATTAAATTAGAATCTATCAGATGCAATAACCTATGTCAAATTAATGTAGAACCACTTCAAGCCTGATGACTCCTCGACAGACAATGTCATGCTGAACTTGTCGAAGCATCATGTGACATAATGATACAGCCCTTAACACACTTTTATTTGAGAAGACTGAGATGAGGGAAGCCTTATTCTATATTTTGAATTTGTTCGCGGATTTTTTCGAGTTCCGCTTTAATTTTTACCACCGATTGTGAAACTTTATAGTCGTTTGCTTTGGAAGTTATCGTATTTGCTTCCCGCAACATCTCCTGGTTAAGAAATTCCAACTGTCTTCCTATTGCTTCATGGCCTTTTGTTAAAATAACAAACTGCTTCAAGTGGCTTTCAAGGCGGACAATCTCTTCTGAAATGTCGGAACGATCCGCCAAAATGGCTGCTTCCTGCAGGAGGCGGTCCTCATCCGTCTTTTTCCCTTCTAGTAACTTCGATAGTCTTTCTGCCAGTTTTTTCTTATAGTTCTCTAAAATCATAGGCTGCTGACCTTTTATATACTCAACTTTTTCAAGTATAGATTTAATTCTACTTAGAATGTCTTCCAACAAAACCGTCCCTTCTAATAACCGGTTTTCCTGCAATTTTTTTAGGGCAATATCCAAATTTTTTTCTATCATTTCCCACAATTCATCAACATTTTCTTCCGGCAGTTCATACTTGATAATTTCCCTGAACTTCAATAAATCTTTCAAATCAATTTCCTGTTTCATACCTAAAGAGGTTCTCAGCTCTTCTAATATTTTTTTGTAGACATTCGCCATTTCAAGATTAGCGGTCAGGTTGACTTCTTTTTTTTCATTATTAAAAGAAATGTTAATTTCCATTGATCCTCTCGAAAATTTTTCTTTTACCTTCTTTTTTATCTTCAACTCTATTTCCATTAATTTTCTCGGAAGCCGGACAGAGATATCTAAAAACCTGTTATTTACTGAACGGGTTTCTATGACGCATTCCATTTCTCCACTTTTCATTTCCGAACGGCTGAAGCCGGTCATGCTCTGTACCATAAATTCTTTCCTTTAAAAAATTTGAATAACAGGAGACAGGGCGTTATTATACAATATATTTTTTTTGTTATATAGCATGAACTCTAAACCTATAAAAAAAAATGGGCTGGCAGTAATCGGGGCAGGGGCATGGGGTACGGCTTTAGCCAATCTATTAGCCAAAAAAGGATATAATGTGAATTTATGGGTTTATGAAAAAGATCTTTGTGGTATTATTTCTCAGAAAAAAGAAAATGTTCTCTATTTCCCCGGCATTAAACTTTCAAACAATATTACTCCTGCCTCTGATTTACAAGAAGCGGTTAAAGACACCGCAATTATTATTATTGCAGTTCCATCCCAGCATGTCCGCTATATTTTTAAAAACCTCTCTTCCTTTCTTCCTGAAAATGTGCTGATTGTCAGCGCCTGTAAAGGAATTGAAAACAATACCCTTTCTACGACCTCAAAAATATATAGTGAAGAATTTGTTTCCCGCTCAAGTGACAATTTCGCTGTTATTTCCGGTCCGAGCTTTGCTAAAGAAATAGCAGATGAGAAACCAACCGCTGTGGTTGCAGCTTCAAAAAATAGAGAAACCGTGGAACAGGTACAAAAATTATTCAGCTCACCTTATTTCAGGATTTTTATCAGCAGTGATGTAATTGGAGTGGAACTTGGCGGCGCGTTGAAGAATGTCATTGCTATCGCCGCCGGGATTTCAGATGGTCTTGGAAACGGATACAATACCCGTGCTGCTTTGATTACCAGGGGGCTGGCTGAAATGATAAAAATAGGTAATGCGATGGGGGCTGAACCACAAACTCTCGCGGGTCTTTCCGGAATGGGTGATCTCATTCTAACCTGCACAGGAGAATTAAGCCGTAACCGTTCATTAGGATTGAAAATTGGAAGGGGCGAATCACTAAAAGAAATTCAAAAAGAAATGGTTACTGTTGCTGAAGGAGTTTTAACAGCAAAATCAGTAAATAACTTAATCGAAAAACACAATATACATGCCGCTATTATAAAAGAGACTTACTTAATACTTTACAAAAATAAAAGCCCCGTCCAGTCCATGCTGGATCTTATGAAGCTTCATCCTTCAGATGAGTTTTAGCACACATCTAAAAACTCACAACCCCCTTTTTAATTCCCCCTTTAAAAAGGGGGTTGTATGCACAAAAAAAAGAGTTTTTAGTGTGCTCTTAAGAAGCTTTTTTTTGTAAAATTTCTTGAAATAACTCTACGCCTTTTAACAATTCGACAGCCCTTTGCAATTGAATGTCTTTTTTGTATCCTTCCAGAAATCGGGCTTCTTTTGCGTTTTTCGGCGTATTGTTATCAGGTTGTTCACTTTCCAGACCGGGAAGGTTATCTTTGGTACCGAAAAAGTGTGGGGTTGTATCTTTTTCCTGGCCGGTATTGAGCTTTTCTTTACTCTCTTTTTCCTTTGCATTGGGATTAACAACCGGATTATCCACAATAATATTTGGATCGATTCCATTTTTATCTATAATTTTTCCACTTGGAGTAAAATATTTTGCTGTCGTTAATCGAAGCCCTGATCCATCACTCAGCGGGATTATTGTTTGCACGGAGCCTTTTCCGAATGTTTTTGTGCCCATAACAACAGCTCGATTAAGGTCTTTTAGCGCTCCGGCTACAATTTCAGAAGCACTGGCGCTGCCTCCATTCACTAAAATTACCAGCGGCAAATCCACATACTTGCTGCTTTTCTGTGTTTTAAATGTCATATTTTGGTCCGGGGTTCTCCCTTCCGTATATACAATAAGAGCTCCTTTGTTCAGGAAAATGTTTGAAACTCCCACCGACTGGTTAAGAAGCCCTCCTGGGTTATTCCTTAAATCAAGCACCAGGCCCTTTAAGGGGCCTTTATCTGAAAATTTCCCCAGCCCCTTTTTAACCTCATTAGTTGTTGTCTTAGCAAAATTTCGTATGCGGATATATCCTATATTGTCTTCCATTCTTCGAGACCAAACACTTTTCATCTTAATTATTGCCCTCGATATAATAAAATCTTTAAGGCTTTTAAACCCTTTCCGTAATATGGTGATAGTAACTTTAGTCTTAACGGGGCCTCGGAGTTTTTTGACCGCATCCGGCAGGGATATACCTCTGGTAGATTCATTATTGATTTTCACTATTATGTCTCCGGCTTGAACACCGCTTCGGTACGCGGGGGTGTCTTCAATAGGAGACACAACAGTAAGGAGATTGTCGCGCATGGTTATTTCGATCCCCAAACCGCCGAATTCTCCCTCAGTCTCTACTTTCATTTCTTTGTAAGAATCAAAGGACAAATAAGAAGAATGGGGATCCAGATTTCTCAGCATTCCCTGTATAGCTCCTTCTATCAGTCTATCTGGCTTTACTTCTTCTACATAGGAAGATTCTATAAGCGAAGTAACTTCAGCGAATATTTTAAGCTTTTCATATGTGTTTCCTAAACTACTATGGACTTTTTTAATTCCGCCGGACAGCAGAAATGCGGCCACTAATAAGGCAACCAGCAATAAAGACCGCAATGGTTTGTTTTTTAATTTTCTATACATTAAAGGTCTCCTTATTAAAAAATCTATAAATGATTAAACTGAACCCTATCATTTACACTATCATTATAATGAACTAAATAACAGTGGTAAATCATACAATACATGGATTTCACTGATTATTTTTGCGGCAGATACTGAGGACTTATTTTTTAGCGACGCTGAGCCACTTGAGAGGGTTTTCCGGTGCTCTTTTGTTGCGTATTTCAAAATACAATGAAGGACCATTGATAGAATCGCTGTCTCCCGTTTGAGCAAAAACCTGGCTCTTTAAAACTCTGCTACCCTTTTTTACCATGCTTTTGCTCAGATGAGCATAAAGTGAGTAAAAACCTTTACCGTGACCAAGGATAACTATCAGACCGTAACCCTTGAGATTTCCTGAATATAAAACTTCTCCCTGATGAACTGCGCGTACATTTTTCCCAACTGGCGCCGCAATTTCAATTCCATTATTATAAGAAAATGTTTTAAACCGTTTGTTTTTAACCTTTCCATATGGAGAAAGAACCTTTCCCTTGACCGGCCAAGGTAAAAAACCTTTTCTTTTATGAAAGGTTAAGTTCTTTTCCTCAAAATAGCTTTTTTCTAAAATGGCAATTAAAGAGCTTAACTCTTTAGAAGCTTCCAGAAGTTCTGACTGGATTTTCTTGTGAGTACTTTTCCTGGTTCTGATTTTGTTTAAAAATTTCTGTTTTTTTCTTTTTTTTATTAAAGTTTCATTTTTTTTCTTTTGTGAAGCATCTTTATAAAGCGCCACCTTTTTTGCCGTTTCCTGCAAGTCTTTTTTAGTTGCCGTTAAATTTTCAATATCAAATTTATATTGGGAAATCAATTCCGCGTCAAAATTCGCTATGATTTTCATATATTTAAGTCTCTGCAAAAAATCATTTGTATCCGAAGCTGAAAAAACAACTCTTATGTAAGATGCTTCACCTTCTCTATAGATAACTCTTAGTCTTTCTTGGAGAAGTTTTTTATGGATTCTTGTTTTCTCGCGGTTTTTGTTGAGATTGAATTCTATTTTTTTTAGCTTATTATTAGTGCTCTCTAATTTTTTTTCATGTTTTGTAAGTTCTCTTTGAGATGTTTTTAACGCTTTATTAACACTTTCAAGCTGTCCCAAAATAGATTTTTCTCTTTTTACTTCCTCCTGAATTTTATCTGATTCAGTGCCAATTTTTGATTTAATACGCTCCAGTTCTTTTTTTTCCTGTTGGATTTCTTTTTTAGCAGAAGAATTTTGCATTCCAATAGCCCAATTATTCCCTGCCTGAAAAAAGAAAAAATTTAATAAAATTATTAAATAAGTTTTTTTCATATCAGTTATTTAAAAATTTTCTGAGAGAAACATAGCTCCCCGCATAACCTATTAGTACTCCGGAAAGAACAATATAAGCGACATCCCGAGGTGTAATAAACAAAAAGGACTGGGCGCCAATAAAAAATCTGGAGGCTTGCAAATTATCAATAAACATCCCGTAAAAACCATACAGAATTATCAGCGAAAGAACTGCACCAAGAAAACCCTGAAGAATCCCTTCAAAGAGAAAAGGTCCTTTTATAAACCAGTCCGTAGCTCCCACAAGCTGCATAATTTCAATTTCGTCTTTTCGTGCATAGAGGGATAGTTTTATCGCGTTAGAAATAATCAAAATGATTCCGACACAGATCAATCCCCCGACAGCCAAGACAATAAACTTCAGGAAAAACAGCATTGTTTCTATTTTTCCCAGCCATCCTTCGCCAAATTCTAAACTTTCTATTCCTTTAAATTTATTAACATCCTCAGCTATTGATTTGATCTTTTCGAAATGACGATATTTTTTTTTAAATTTTAACTCGAAGGATGCGGGTAAAGGGTTAACATTAAGACTGTCTAAAATTGTCTGGTTACGTGCCAGCCTCGTTCTAAATTTTTTCAGGGCTTGATCTTTCGAGACATAAAGATATTCATCAATTTCCAGCATGGATGAAAAATAACTTTTAAGTTTTTCCATATCCTTTTTAGTAATATTATCTTGAAGATAAACTACCACTTGAAAATTTTCCCTCCATTTCTTCACCATCCCCTGTATGTTAAAATAGACAATTAAAAAAATCCCCAAAATTGACATGGAAACGGCAGTTGTTCCTATTGTGATCAAATAGGCTTCTTTATTGGCTTTAATGCCTTCTAATGCTTCCTTTAATGCGCTGCCGATTAATTGAATCATGTTATTCAACAATCTTCCCTTTTTTAAGATGTATAACCCGCTGTTTCGTTGTTTTAAGCAGATCCCGGTTGTGAGTTGCAAATACTACGGTAGTTCCGTTTATGTTTGCTTTTATAAACAGCTTCATAATCTCCCACATCATTTCCGGATCTATGTTTCCTGTCGGCTCATCGGCAAGTAATATTTTAGGCTTATTAATTAGAGCTCGCGCAATAGCAATCCGCTGTTGTTCTCCCCCTGCTAATTCAAGCGGAAAAGAGTCTTTTTTATTGCTCAATCCAATATTCTTTAAAATTTCCCATGTATTCCTCTTAATTTCTTTATAAGGAATCCCAATGACTTTCTGGGGGAAAGCAATATTATCATAAACTGATCTTGATTTTATGAGTTTGAAATCCTGGAAAACCACTCCTATATTTCTTCTCAGAAAGGATAATTTAGATCTCTTGATTTTCAGCATATTAATCCCGTTAATTATCATCTGTCCCCTGTCAATCTTTTCCCATCCGAGAATAATTTTTATAAAAGTTGTTTTCCCTGCGCCGCTGGGACCGGTTATAAAAACAAATTCTCCTTTACTGATTTTCAAGTTGATACCATTCAGGGCTTCCACATTTTCAGTATACTTTTTATGCACATCATACATCTGGATCATGCTTTAAAGCCTCAACGGAATATTGTGCTGTCAAAAAAATTTTTTAGCGAGCGCATTCCTCGCATACTTGCAGAGCTACGAAGCTAAACTTGGCTTTGAGCTCAGTTTTGCTGCATGGAGCTTCAATAGAATGCTATTTATTTCAGGATAGCAGAAATGTTTTAAAGTTCAAGTGGATGAAAAACAAAAGAGAGCAAAGAATTTTATTTTTGCAGTCGTATCTAAAAAACAAAAAATATCTTGTAGTTATACTTGTTCTAAAACAGTATCTGTGGAGGGGGAATAAAGTTTTTCTGAAGGGTTATTTTGTTTCTTTTTTAAAATGTTCTTTGCGGTTTTGACAAGGGCTTCCGGGGTTAAGCCATAATGTTCCATTAAATCCCGGGAGTCTCCGGTTTGGCCAAAACAATCTTCAATACCGATACGCTTTAAAGGAACCTGGCAATTCTCGGACAATAACTCAGCCACTGCGCTTCCAAGACCATTAATAATGGAATGTTCTTCCCCGGTAATTATCGCACCGGTTTCCTCTGCTGCTGCAAGAATAAGGTTTTTATCAAGAGGTTTGATGGAGGAAGAGTTAATAACCCTAACTTTAATCCCTTCTTCATTTAAAATTTTTGCGGCATCTAAGGCAATGTGAACCATAATCCCGCACATTACAAAAGTCAAATCGTTTCCATCTCTTACAACAGACGCTTTTCCCAATTCAAAGGGGCAATTCTCATCAAAGATAACCGGAAACTTTTCCCGGGACAACCGGATATATATCGGGCCTTTATGGTTTGCCGCAAACTTAATCGCAGCGCTTGTTTCATGTCCGTCACAAGGCATGATAACAATCATATTCGGAAGTCCCCGCATGAGACCAATATCTTCAACCGAATGATGAGATGCGCCATCAGGCCCCACTGTAATCCCGCCATGTGTAGCTACAATTTTTACATTCAACTTTGGGAGACAAATGGATTGCCTTATTTGTTCCCAGGCCCTGCCAGAGGCAAAAACAGCAAAAGTGCTGACAAATGGGATTTTCCCTGCCGCGGCCAGCCCGGCTGCCATGCCCATCATATCCTGCTCGGCAACACCAAGGTTAAAAAACCGGTTAGGAAAAGTTTTTCCGAATTTGGAAACTTTTGTAGAACCGGCAAGATCACCGGTTAAGACAACAATATCCTTGTTTATCTCGCCCAATTTGGCAAGTTCTACTCCATAAACATCCCGAGTTCCTAATTTCTCTGCCAAAACATTTTCTCCTTGTTAATTCGCTTAGTTCGTCATTACTGCTTCTAATTCTTTCAACGCCCTTTCCAGTTCCTCCGGTGTAGGGGATGCTCCGTGATATTCGACTTTTCCTTCCATAAACGAAACCCCTTTGCCCTTGACTGTCCTCGCAATGATGGCAGTCGGTTTATCACTAACGCCATCTGCTTCATCCAGCGCTGAAAAAATTTCATCAAAATTATGGCCGTCAACCTCTATGGTATGCCAACCAAAGGCTTCCCACTTTTCTTTTATAGGATTAATATTCATTATTTCAACAACCGGTCCGTCAATTTGTAAACCATTATGATCAATAATAGCACAAACATTACTTAGTTTATAATGTCTTGCGGTCATAGCCGCTTCCCATACCTGTCCTTCCTGAATTTCACCATCGCCTAATAAAACATAAACACGGGTGTTTCGTTTATCCAGTTTGGCGGCAACAGCAAGACCGTTAGCCTGTGACAGTCCCTGACCTAAAGAACCGGTACAAACCTCCACACCGGGAGTTGTGGTTGAATTAGGATGTCCT
>CAJXCL010000019.1 GCA_913051775.1 uncultured Nitrospirota bacterium
ATCAACAACCAAGAACTTCAGGCACGGGCCAACGCCAGGATCATCTGAATCTTTATTGAAGGCCTCAACGTCACTGAGAGCTCTGTTTGGCCCTCTACCATTCTTATGCTCCAGCCTGTTCACGAGAAAATACTCTTTACCCACTTGGTCTTGGAGAGACCCTCCGTCGCCATCTAAATTGGAGAAGTCGACGATGAGATCGTATCGCTCCGCAGTAGACTGGATGTCCAGATACTTCCTGGTTACGGGGTGTGGTAGAAGGTTTCCGTCGTTGGCAATCATCTGAATCGGTAAGGCATTCCCTTCATCGTCAGTGATACAATTTTGTTGCCACCGCGACATGCCGGCACTTATTGTGCGTAAGCGGTACTTTCGCGGCAGGACCTTCATGACCCCTGCTACCTGCCAGTTAACGTGCATCGCGTCGCCCAGGAACCCATCGGTGTCCATGATATCGAAGAAGAGGTTCCCATCCGGAGCAAGGGCAACGTCCTGAATAACCAGATACCAGTCGAAATCACGGTTTCCCCAGCCTTTCCCATTACGATGACCGCTTGGGAGGCGGAGATTCACTAAGTCCGCTTCTCGACGAGCTGCAGTATCGCCCAATTCCCCTGCAAGCGACCTCTCAAAGCCCCGATCTGGTCCACTGAAATACTCCATCAGAGCGGCAAATCCCTTGTAGACATTTTCGGCTGTAAAGAAGAACCTATGGTCGTGGAACCACAAAGTGCCCTGCATTTCCCGGGGGTCTCCCGCTACTTGGATGATTCCCCCATCGTCGTCAGGGGTTGAACACCATCGCCTAAAACCTTTAGCGTTAGGATTTGGGACACCGACACGGTTCATAAATTTCTCGCCTTCTCGGTTACCCGTGTGATCGTGCCGTGCCAGAATGGTGCTAAAGACGGTGTCATAATATTGCCCTGGAAACATAAAGGCATTAGTGGCGCCGTCGCTCTCACTGCCATTGTGGGCATTGTGGTTGTGTATAGATGGCTGATTGCGCCCGAAGCCCCCATTATTATCTATATTATAGGGCAGATTGGTGTAATTTCGGAAAAGGACCGGTTCCCCGTAGCGGCACTGTAGGATTGGTGGAGCCAGGTGCCCTCGCACGAGCCTCCCTTCACCAAAGGGCCATACGGCGTTTGGAGCTTGTGGTCGCATATCCGGATCCATATTTGGTTTTTTGGATGACCCCTCCAAATCGAAGAAAGATATACCATTATTGATCTGCCCAAGAGACATCTGAAAGCCAACCGGCCCAAGTGGTGATTTATAAATTAGGTCATTCCAGCGCTGATGGGCGAAAAATTCTCCTGGTGGACGGCCTTCAGCCGGCCCGGTTGTCATTTTACCGCCAGGATCCGTTCCTGGTTCGATATTGATCTTGTGTTCAATGTGACCCTTTGTATTAGGGAAGGCGTTGTGGTTCGATAACTTTGTCGCGGGTAGCACATTACCGTTGTGGTCAACCCAATCATCGGCTACCTTCGCCTGCTTGCTGTCTGAGTCAATTCTGGAGCGGTCAGGCACGAGCCCCACCCCATTATCCATCAAAGGTACCGTTGTCAGGTTACTAAACCGTGGAGTAAGCTTACTCCACGCCTTGAATTTTCCGGCTGGTGGCCCTACGCTTCGCGGCGTGCCCGTTGGAATTGCGGTGCCCTGTGCATAAGCGCTCGTGGCATAGGGATTCAAGCCATTCTTCATGACCATTAATCCCGTAGTCGTCATGATCCCCATTTTGATCAGGTCTCGTCGAGTGACCGTGCCATTATTCATGGCAATTTTAAGCTCTGCTCGATTCTTCCGGGCGTTCTCTGCCTCTTTTTTACGCGTTTTTGAGGCGTCCTTTGGAAGATACATATAATTCCTCCTTTTTAGTTAGTTTAATAATAATATTAGATCATTTTGCAGTTCTAATAACGCTTTTCATCTTACAATTAACTACTTTCTTTACGAAAAAATAATCCCTCCTTCCCTTTAAATTTTTCGTAACCGTTTACGGTTCCAGGTTTAAAATTCAACATTTCCAAAGCAAAGCGGCAGCTTTACATGGGAGCCATCAAGATTACGTTCAGGCTCTTCCTCCTTGAGCAATGAACGGTGAACTCTGAACCTTTAAAATAAAAACTGAGCACATGAGAAAAGCAAAGAAATTGTTTGTATTTTAGCCTTTCGAGGCAAAACCTTTGAAAATCTGGCACAGTTAATCAATTTGGCCAGGGCCCTCCGCTCGTCCTCTGCAAGAGAATTCCCAAATGGGGGCATGAGGGGAGAGAGGTTGTTAGCCGGGCCGCCTTTTGTAATGATATTGAATATCCTGTCTTCGTTGTCTTTGTTGAGCATGTCTTCCGCGTTCGCCAGTTTCCTCCCATAAAAATCACGCAACAGTGGCCAGATAGGGAGATCCATGGAGGAATTGACCCCATCGCCTTTCCCATTTTCGCCGTGACATTGTGCACAATACCAATGCAAGTTGGTCTTGGCGTCTGCCGCCAATACTCTTTCCGGCATCAACAAGGAGAAACTCCAAATAATAGATAGGCACATTATTAATAAATGAAAACTCTTATCGATAATTTTTTCCTCTATCGAAGCGAAGCGGCAACTTTACAGAGGAGCCGCCAACATTTAGGTTAGGCTCTTTCACCCTTAAACCCGGAACGGTGAACTTTGAACCTCTCTGTAAACGCTTACTTTTTTTTCATCTTGATCTTCACTCCCTAGCATTTGCAAAGCTCTGTTCTAACCAATTTGGCCAGGGCCTTTAGTTCATCCGGCGGAAGAATATTCCCAAATGGGGGCATAAGGGTAGAGAGATTATTAGCCGGGCCGCCTTTTGTAAGGGTATTGAATATCATTTCTTCGCTGAATTTGACCATCTCTTCCTTCTTCGTCAGGTTCCTCGGCGCAACAGGGAGGTCCTTTCCGGCATTTGGTCCATCGCCTTCCCCCCCTTCGCCGTGACATTGCGCACAATACCAGTTATAGTTGGTCAAGGCGTCTTCTGCCAATACTCTTTCCGGTATAACCAGGGAGAAACTCCAAATAGCAACAGAAATGACCATTATTGATAAACAAAAACTCTTATTCATATTTTTTTCCTCCTTTTATATATAATTATAAACAAGCTCGCAGGGGCCTGTTTATTGAATATTTTGCTTCAAAACGTTTAATAAAGATTTACAATATACTGAGCTAGCGCTTTCAGATCTTTGTCAGGATAGGCCTGAAATGTAGGACCTTGATAAATCGGCATTCGCCCCAAAGGGACATAGCGTTTTTGATCTTTCAGATAGCTATATACCCAATCCCCTGTCAGCCTTTTCTTCGCTCCTACCAGTGAAGGACCTGAAAATCCACCAATAGCTCTTTTTGCCCTTTTTTTAGGTTTGAACAGATGGCAACCAAAACATACCTGTGTTTTTTGAAAAAGTGTTCCAGCTTTGAACAGAGCGCTCCTTTTCATCTTTTTCTTATCATCAATAATCCCTGTTGCCATGTCTTTATCCTTAAGAGTCATAAGATAGTTCGATACATCGGAGGCCTCTTTGCCAGAAAGAGCCGGATGGGAATTTTTTCCCTTTACCGGGAGAAGTTCCGAATATTTTACGCCAGTGAGATCAGATGGTTTCTCCAACCAGGTTTTAAGGTATCTTGGTTTGAATTTGCTCCCGGCAAACCAAAGGTCCGGTCCTTTCTGTTTTACCCTGTCTTCAATGTTTTTGAGTTTTGATGGGCCCTCAACAGCATGGCAATCGCCACAACCTTTACTTTTAAAAATTCCTTTGCCGTCCTGGGCTTCTGCCACCGTCCAATTGATGCTTAACAAAGCCATAATACTCAAACCAATCATAAACATTCTGCGGTAATTCATAATCGTTTTTCCTCCTCTAAATAAATTATTTTGTAGTGAATAGATCCCAACCTACGTTAACGCACTTAATTTTCATTTTTTAAAATTTTTTTTCATCCCTCCTTTATAAATTGGCAAATTTCTGTTTTAATCAAATGGCCAGGGCCTTTCGCTCACCCACTGTATGAGTATTCCCAAATAGGGGCATGAGGGGAGAGCGGTTGTTAGCCGGCCCGCCCGTTGTAAGGGTCCTCAATATCAAGTCTTCGGTAAATTGACCATGGTAAATCTAAAAAAAATTTCTGGAATAATTTTTCTCCGCATTCGTTATATCCCATATGCTTATCAAACAAAATCCACTAAAAGAATACTAACAACAGCTCTTTAGGTAAGCAATCGATGTGCCAAAGATCACCATTGGATTAATCTTTATTTATCAATACATTAGGATTCGCATCATTTTTAGGGGAAAAAGATAATGCGGCAAAATTGCTGATAAATTCCCATAGATTTAATAGCGTAAAGATTCTTCTAAAACAAGGTAAACCCCATACATGCCCCCTTAACCCCCTCTTGTATGGTGGATTAATGGGAAGGGTTACTTGCGGCAAAAATGAGTTTTTTTTAAATGTAGGTAGTAAAAAATCTTTTTTTATCGGTTATCATGCAAGGGACGTAGAGAAAAGTTTGTCAGAAATTTTTTCATTTCCATTCAAATTAGTTATGAGATAAAAAAACGAAATTTCAGCATAAAAACCGCTGTTTATTCTTTTATGTCGCACTTAATTCTTTTTAAAAGATGTCTCTGTTCATAACTTATTAATATATTTAGGCTTAACCTTAAATCCCTTTGGTGTGATTATTGCAAAGAAATAATCTTTTGTCCTTTGTTTCAACTTTTCAATCTTTTTTTCTGGAAAATTAAAGTACTTCTAATAACATATGCGTAAAATTGTTGAACAATTTCTGCTTATCTTTATTCCCTCGGTATTGCTTATTTTTGGTATTTCATTGATGATTTACTTTACTGATTATAGTGCTAAGAGAAAAATAATTAAGACCAGAGAGGCTCATTTAGTCCAATTAAAAAAAGAAGTGATCATACGGCATATTGATGCGGTTGTGTCTGATTTGATGTTTCTGGCCGAACAAGAAGAACTAAAAGATTCAATTGATCAAGATGAATTGGGAAAGTACATGATCCCAAATTATCTGTCTTTTGCGCAAAAAAGAGCGCTTTACGACCAAATCCGTATTTTGAACGACAAGGGTAAAGAAGTTTTGCGTGTAGATTATAATCACGGCCAGCCTGAAGTAGTCGTTCAACTCTTGCTTCAATCCAAGGAAAAAAGATATTACTTTGAAAACTCTTTTGCTATGAACCAGAAAGAAGTTTATATGTCTCCCTTTGATTTAAAAATCGAGAATGGGGAGATTGAACAACCTTTGAAACCGACAATTCGAATTGGAACCCCTATTTTTAATAGTCAAAATCAAAAAAAGGGGGTCTTTCTTCTTAATTTTTTAAGCAGCAAAATGATTCAGAATTTTAGAGAGGGGTCAAAAAAAGATAAGGGTGAGTTAATGCTCGTTAACTCCAATGGGTTCTGGCTTAGCGCTCCAAATCCAAAAGATGAATGGGGTTTTATGCTTCAAGACCGCAAGGATAAGAATTTTGAGAATGTCTTTCCCGGGGCATGGAGTAAAATTTCAAGCTCTGAATCAGGAGATTTTTATAATAAAAATGAAGGCTTGTTTACCTATACTACAGTTTTTCCACTCAAGGAAAGCCTCAAATCGAGCGGATTTTATCAGGACAAAACCTCAAACTCCATTGAGGCTAACACTTATTACTGGAAAATTATTTCCCATGTTCCGCAGGAAATTTTAAACGCGGATTCAAGTAAATTTTTAATTCGCTACATTAAAATAAATACTGCTTTGTATCTGCTCCTGGCAATTGGCTCCTGGTTTCTTGCTCACGCAAGAGTGAACCAGAAACTGGCGGAGGAAGAACAAAAGCGGTTGAGCGCAGCTGTAGAACATGCAGTGGAAGGAGTGGTTATCACGAATTTAGAAGGAGATATTCAGTATGTTAATCCTGCTTTTGAACATATTACCGGTTACACCAGACAAGAAGTAATGGGTAAAAATCCCTCTATAATCAAGAGCGGGATACATGACGAAAATTTTTATAAGGAAATGTGGACCTGTATTCTCTCAGGGAATACCTGGAAGAGTGAATATGTAAATAAGAGAAAAAATGGGTCTTTATATAATGCCTATGCCTCAATATCACCTATTAAAAACCGTAAAGGAAAAATAATTAATTTCGTGGGCGTTTCCATTGATATTACCGAGACAAAACGTAGCCAGGAAGCAATAGCAAAAAAAATGGACGAGCTCTCGCGCTCTCACAAAAAGGTGGTACAATTTGCTGCTGATGTATCCCTTAAGATTGATAGTTTTACGCAATTACTGGAAAAACAGTTTAAAAACAAGCTTGATACTGATACAAACGGTTTTTTTAAGTTCACTATGAATGGAATTTCCGGAGTTCGGGAACTTATCAAAGATCTTTTAATATTCTCAGGGTTGAGTACTTTTTCAGAATCTCTTAAACCGACTGATAGTGAAAAAGTGTTTAAAGATGTATTATCAAATGCGAAAGAAACAATTAAAGATAATAACGCTGTCATAACTTGTGATTCCCTTCCAACAATCATGGCCGATGAAGACCGCCTTGCAGAGTTGTTTAAAAACTTAATTATTAATGCCATAAAGTATTGCGACAAGGAAATACCACGTGTTCATGTCTCAGTAAAAGAAAGGGAAAAACCGTCGGCCGTGCCCGTTCGAAAACCATCAACCCGCACCCTGCAAACCGAAAAAGAATGGGTTTTCTCTGTTCATGATAATGGCATGGGAATTGATAAACAATTTTATGAGCATATATTTAAAAGTTTCAAACTATTAAATGCCGAAGGATATCATCCCGGTACAGGCGTAGGACTCTCTATTTGTAAAGAAGTAGTAGAACAATTTGGGGGTAATATTTGGGTGGAGTCCACACTAGGGAAAGAAACGTTTTTTTATTTCACAATTCCTGTTTTGCAATAAACTTATATGATTTGCATTCCCTACCAATTATAGTCTTGAGGTACATTTGGGTTAGAAGAGCGATTTCTTTATCCTGTCCTTTTGGGAACCTCAGTCTATCGATTGAGCTAAAATTAATGGTCAGGACCTTTTTTAGGTAGTTTAATGTCCCAAGTGTTATCCGCCTGCCTGGAGAACTACTGTTCAGGCATTTTCCGCAAATGATGCCTCCACTCTGGAAGTGAAAATTTATGTATTTGCTTTTCGGTTCATTTTTGCAGATCAAACAGGAATCAAATTTTGGGCTGTATCCGGAAAGGGCAATTGTCCTCATCTCAAATATGCGGATAAGAACAGAAATATTATCCGTGCTTTCCAGGATATCCAGAGCTCTAAAAAAGAGATGAAATAGTTCCTCATTTTTCTCCGCTTCCCTTGTGAAGGAACTAATTATCTCGGTAAAGTAACAACCTGTCGTTAGCCTAATATAATCTTCTCGGAGATTATAAAACGGCCTGATAGTGTCGCAATGATTTAAAATATATAGATTTTGATGTTCCTTACCGGAATAAATAATGTTCAGGCAGGTAAAAGGCTCGAAGCGTCCACCATAGCGGCTTTTAATCTTCCGGGCACCTTTGACAACGCATTTGACTTTACCAAAATCCCTTGTAAAAGAAGTAACAATCAGAGAAGATTCAGTAAGATTAAATCGCTGAAGAACAATGGCTTCGGTTTTAAATAGAGGCATTTAATTGTGATCCAAAAAAAGTTGAATTTTTAAAAAATAAAGAGTCTTTTGCGTATTACACAAAATAAATCCGAATATCGAATAGCTAAGCACGGAACAAATCCTAAATTAAATATCAAAACGCTCCGATCACGCTTGTTTTGAATTTTTGAGCATTTGAATTTGTTTCGGATTTCGTGCTTCGCATTTTGAATTTGAAATTTATTTATACTTTATCTGACCACCTATGCAAAGGCATTACAGAGAATATCCTAATTCCCTAAGATCACGTGAGCTGTTTCGCCATCCCTTCTTCACTTTAACATACAGGTTTAAATATATTTTTTTTCCAAGCCAGTTTTCAATATCGACTCTGGCCTTTTTACCTATCTCTTTTAACCGGCAACCGTTTTTACCTATAATGATTCCTTTTTGAGAATCAAGTTCTACATAAACTATGGCGTCAACTACCATAACACCCTTTTTCCCTTCCTCTATATTTTCAACCATTACTGCCAGGGAGTAAGGCACTTCCTGTTGAGTCATCTCTATAGCTTTTTCTCGAATAAATTCTGAAACAATAAATTTTTCTGAATGTCCGACGTCAATATCATCCGGAAAAAAATGCGGCCCTTCAGGAAGAACCTCGATAATTTTATTTAATAAAGAATCAATATAGTCTTGTTGTAGGGCGGATATGGGGATAATCTCCGACCAAAGCCCATTATCTTTTTTAAGATTTGATCCTATTTTCTGGTAATAATCAATAAGCGGCAGGAGTTTCCCCTTTTTTACCAGGTCAATTTTATTAATAATCAAAAAAACCGGGATTTTTATTTTTTTCAGGGCATCAAAAATTATTTTGTTATGGCTTTTTGAATTCTCATCGCTGTCCATCATGGCTAATATAAGATCAACCGTCTTGAAAGTTTGAAAAGCCGTTTCTACCATAAATTGATTGAGGTTTGATTTTGGTTTATGGATACCGGGTGTATCTAAAAAAATTAATTGATTGCCATTAATATTTTTTATCCCTGTAATACGATTCCTTGTAGTTTGCGGCTTTTTAGAAATAATGGTGACCTTTTTAGACAAAATAGAATTTAGTAGCGTTGACTTTCCAACATTGGGCCTTCCGATAATGGAGATGAAACCTGATTTGTATTTTCTGTCTGGCATGGCGTTAATTATACATTAATTATCTGACGCAACCGCTGCAACCAAAATGAATTTACCGCAAAGACGCAGAGGTCACAAAAGAAAGAGCTCAATCAGCAGAGTAAAGGCAGAACAGCTAATTGAGCTATTCTGCCTTTACTCTGCTGTGTTCCTGGTGGCTAAAAAAAATCAAAAAAAAAGGCGGAGTCCCGAAATACCGGTACTCCGCCAAAGAGAAAAAACTACTCCACTAAAATTTAAAATTAAAGTCTAACTGATATCTATTAGCTGTCCTATCTGCAGTTTCTGAATTTGTAAAATTATTGCCGGTCTTACCTTCTGAGGTTGTAAACTTAAAATGGGTATTTACATCGCTCGAAATTTTGTAAGAAAGCTGAACCCGGTGTGCCTCAACTCCTGTACACCAGGTAGAACAGGATATATTATCCTGTGTTAATCTTGCTGTGCCATGAAACGGTACAGAGGCTTCCTCAATATCATAATAGTAATATCTAACGCCGTATGCACCCTTTCCTATTCTTGCTTGAAGAACGTAACCTTGGTCGTTGTCATCTCCAGTTTCTGTCCAATCACTGAAATTGTAATCAGCACCTAAAAGAACTTTATAGTCATCCACTCCCATTTTTATCTGGCCGGATGCCTGATACCAAGAGGGTTCAGGTGTCGCGTCTGTGTTTGTTGAACCTCCAGGTCTAAAAACAGTTCCATCAGCTCCATCATTTGCATGAATTCCGGCAAAAGCCAAAGTGGTTGACGCACCATTAAATGAACCTTTGTGAGTCACCTGCCACGCGGTTAACGTATCGTTATCAAACCAACTGCCTTGCCAGCCTTGATTTGTAACATACAAATAAGCTGCTGCTGCTGTTAAACTACCCGCATCACCGAGAGATGCAGTGTAAGCCGCGACATAACCTTCCACTGAGTTGTCTTGATCCCAGTAGACCTCTGTTTGCTGCCAGAGTGGAAAACCCAGCTGTCCAAAAATGAAGACTCCGCTGTCCGCAAATCCTACGTTTACATGAGCGGCATCAACTTGAAAATTTGATGACCCGTGTGCTAAGGTATCCATACCACCATTCCCTGCCATTCCAAAAGTAAAAGACACATTGGGAAGAGAAGTTTGATATGTTCCCCCAAACCTTGCTCTCATCCTTGGTCTTTCTCTGCTATCAGTCGTAGCGCTACTACCAGCTTCATAATCCCTTTGCTCTAATTCCACCCTCATTCTGAAATCACCGAACAGTTTAAGGTTGTCTCCAACTTGCACAGCGGCATCAGAGGTAACTGGTACGCTTGTAAAGGCAAGTGCCATAACAATAAAGCCTGCTAATATTTTTTTAAACATTAATCCTCCTCATTAATTATCTTATTTAGATATCAATTGTTTATATAAGAAGCTCCTAATCCTTAACTCCCTTTACCTTCCCCTCCTTTCTTCGTAATTTTCTTATCTTAAAAATTCGATTTATTTCAGCTAAAAGTTCACATAAAATACAACTACTTCTCATAGATGTCAAGAAAATAATTAAAAAAAAACATAGACCTAGGTAGAGCTACCTATAGGTTAGATATTGCTCTAAACATAACTTTAACATAGGCATTAATAAAATTTAATAAAGAGAGATGTATTATCTGCTCCAACAAGACCATCAACAGTGTCATCTTGCACAGATGCAAATGAATAACGCATTTTTCCATAAAGTGTGGTGTTGTCCGCCATTGCCGTTAATGGACTTAATAGCAAACTAACTGCCAATACTGCTAAAATAATTTTTTTCATGTATTCTTCTCCCCTCTATAATCTTTATTATTTATTTACATTTATAAAAAATCTTTAAATGTTTTGCTTTTTTTCCTCCCCTCCTTTCTCTTTATTAATTTTATTAATGCCTATGTTAAAGTTATGTTTAGAGCAATATCTAAATATAGGTAACCCTGCCTGTTCTTATAGGTAGAGCTACCTATAAACAGTTATTTAATATACCGTTTGAAAGCGCATGTCAAGGATATAATTACATTAAATAAATTTTATTTTTTTCCCTTTTTACTTCATTTATGAGTTATGTTATTAGATATGAAGAAAGGGGTCCAGGTTTTTGGGAGCAGGGGTCAGGGGAAAAGCTGATCCCTAGTTTTTTTTGCGCTTCGTGGCTATAAAAGGTTTTTAATATGAAACAAATTCTATTATACGGCATATTCTTTTTCTCAGGCATGAGCAGCCTTATTGCCGAGATTACCTGGAACAGGATGCTCGTGCTGATTATCGGCAATACGGTCATGGCTACAAGTTTTCTGCTTGTTGCTTTTATGGGTGGACTGGGGCTTGGAAGTTTTTGGGGCAGTCGCTATTTCAGTCAGGTGCGTCGCACCTCTTCTATTTTGCCCTATTGCATCCTGGAAGGATGTATTGGCATTTATATAGTTTTTTCCCCGTTATTTTTTCAGCCTGTCTCCAACCTGTTTTCAAGTCTGGCTCCTCTCATTTCAGAATCCGCAATATTATATATAACTCGTTTTTTAGTTGCATTTGGCTGTCTCTTTTTCCCTGCTTTTATGATGGGGGCGACCTTTCCGGCAATTATATGGGGGTCCGCATTAAAGGATTCTCATGATCGCGTGTCACGTACGGGTTATTTATACACCATAAATACTTTGGGCGCCGCGGCTGGTTGCCTGGGTGCAGGATATTTGCTGCTGCCGAAAATAGGTGTCCAGCTTACTCTTGTTGTCGCTTTCTTTTTTAATATAATTGCTGCGGCAGGAGCGCTTGTTCTGCACAATCTTCAGAGTAGAACGGAGAGGCAGAAAAGCGGAGAGATGGTGAGGCACGAGCAAACAAGTTTGTCCATGCCTCACCTGACAAGCGATCAGCAATCAGCAATCAGCAATCGGCAATCACAAACTTTCTCATTTCTTCGCTTGGTTAGCATAGCTACTTTTACTATCGGCTTTATAGCTCTTGCCTATGAGGTTCTGTTGACGCGGCTGGTGATACTATTTTTCGGCAACCAGCTCATTGTTTTCACACTGGTTTTAACCGCTTTTCTTCTGGGGACCGGCATCAGCGCGTTTATTGGCACTGCAATCTATCGTTACATTAAAAATACCAGTCTGCTGTTCGGTATAATTATTATTGCAGTGGGAGTATTTATAGTTATCCCCCCTTTCCTTTTTATCAATCTGTCCAGTTCTGAAAAAACCTGGTTAATACTGAACCGTACATTTCTGGTGGGCCTGATAATGCTTGTTCCTGTTTTTTTTATAGGTGGTCTCTTGCCTCTCGCTATAAGAATCTTTGAAAATCAGGCATCAGGGGTGAGGGGGCAGGGATCAGAAGGAGCAAAGCATAAGACAGAAAAATTGCAAACTGTGTTTAACGCGGGAAAGCTATACGCGTTGAACACATGCGGAGGTATGTTAGGCGCCGGAATAACTAATTATTTTTTAGTACCGAATATCGGTACACAGGAAACCCTGACTATTTTTTCTATAATATGCCTTGCCATAGGCTTAGCGGTTTTTACAATCTCTTTATTCCCCCTTAACAAGGAGGGAATAAAGAGAGCGTTCCTGCGATGGTCTCTTGCGGCAATCAGTGTTTTTGCCTTGTCCGCTTTTGTCATTACACTCCCTCACAAACTGGGAGAACTCTACACTTCAAAGCTTGCCAGGGTCAGTGGAGGAGATATTGAACCGGATCTCAAACTGCACTATGAAGGGAGAGTCGCGACAATCACTATTATTGATTTTCCATGGTTGGGATTCCGGGATATGTTTCTCAACGGAGTTGAGGAGGCTTCCACCCGGTTCAGCCATGTTCAGCTTTTTAAACTATTAGGTCTTTTGCCTGTACTTGCTCATGAATCCGATGATCCAAAAGAAGCATTAATGATTGCTTTTGGCGCCGGTATTGCCGCTGGAGCTGTCTTAGACTCTAACCAGGTTTCCTCCCTGGATGTGGTGGATTTAAACCCGGATATAAAAAAAATCAATGATTTGTTTAAGGAAGTAAACGGGGATGTATTCCAAGATTCGCGATTTAACTTTATTTCGGAAGACGGAAGAAATTACTTATTGATGAACCCGAAAAAGTATTCGGTGATCATGTCGGACTCTACCCACCCCAGGGCATATGACAGTTGGATTTTATACACAAAAGAATTTTACGAGGACATTAAGGACCACCTCCTACCCGGCGGAATTTTCGCCCAGTGGATACCTCTCAGCGATTTTTCTTTAGAGATGTATAAAATTATGCTGAGCACTTTCAAAAGTGTATTCCAAAACGTTACTCTTTGGAACATCTACGGGACAGACCAGGCCTTTCTCCTTGCCACACCCTCCCCTTTCAGTCTAAATATGGCCCGGCTTCAAAATCAAATTGACAGTGTTTCGGCATCACTTTTGTTGAAAAAATATCAGATGGATAAAGCAGTTGATTTTGCCGGCTTTTTTGTGATGGACAATAAGACAATCGAAGAATTTATTGGAGATGAGAAGCGGGTTAATACGGACAACCTCCCTTATAACCAAAAATACTCTTTGAAAAAAAATTCCCCTTTGCGTACAAAAAGCTTTGATCAATACCAGGCAAGCATTCGTCCCTACTTAAAAAATGCATCGGAAGAGGATTTAGCAACTATTGTTAAACGACAGGCCGTCGCCAGAAATATGTACCGGTATTTTTTCTTTGCCGATCAGGCAGCGCTTGACGGCGCCTTGGCCATCAGGCCAATAGACGGCAATGTTCTGCATTACAAAAATTTAGAACGACAAAGGGAAAAGATGGCAGCGGAAAAATTACGAGTGGAGGAAAATTCGCTAAGAGAAAATATTAAAGTGCTTCAACAGAAAATTGAAGAAACTCCTGGAAGGGTTAAAAATTATAGTCAGTTGGCGAAAATTTATCTTGACCTGGGCTTAATTGATAACGCGGAAACGCTTTTAAGAAAGGCTTTGAAATATTCTCCTAAATCCGCAAAGGCGCATGAGCTTATGGGTCTGGCACAGGCAAATAAACGAAACTGGAAGGAAGCGGAATATATGTTTAAATACGCCCTGATGAAAGATCCTGAAGATAATTATATTATGGATAATCTTATCAGGATTTATGCGGAGCAAAACCAGCATGAAAAAGCAGCGAATATTTTGCTAAAAAAGATAAACAAAAAGAAAAAAACAGAACGGGAAGAGCTCGGTTCATACCAGGATGATATGAGCATTGCCGGTTCTTATTTTTCTTTGAAGGATTACAAAAACACTGAGAAATTTCTTTTGAGCGCTTTAGATAAATACCCGGGGAATACAGTGGCTTTATTTTATCTGGTTCATGTCTACAGAGAGACAAAGCGGATGGGAGAGGCAATAGAGCAACTGAACCGTATTCTTGAAATCAACCCATTCAATAGCCCGGCAAAGAAGCTATTGAAAGAATTTCAAAAATTAAATAATTCTAAATAGAAAATAGATTATTCTTTACTAATTTCAAAATGATGGTATTATTAGTCAACCCTCAGGATTTATTTCTTTCTCTAACTGGGTAATTTTTTTTGAAAGTTATTGCTGTCATACCGGCCCGGTACCATTCCTCGCGGTTTGAGGGAAAAGCGCTGGCTGATATTCACGGTAAACCGATGATAGAATGGGTTTACCGACAAGTGGTAAAGTCTCTCCTGGTTAACAAAACAATTGTTGCGACTGACGACAAGCGCATATTTCGGGTTGTAACAAAATTCGGCGGGGACGCAGTTATGACCTCCGCTGATAATAAAACAGGAACCGATCGAATCGCTGAATCTGTAAAAAGTATTAGAACTGACCTGGTGGTTAATGTTCAGGGGGATGAACCCTTGATTAGTCCCGAAGTAATCGACAGCGTTGTTCAACCTTTACTGGACAACTCTAAATTACAAATGGCAACTGCAGCATGTAAAATTAAAAACAAGCAGGAACTTGATAACCCTAATGTTGTAAAAGTGACAATGGATTATCAAGGTAATGCCCTTTACTTTTCCCGTTCTATAATTCCCTATCAAGGCAAGCATCAAGAAAATCCATTTCATTTTTATAAGCATCTTGGAATTTACTCTTACAGAAAAGATTTTTTGCTTCATTTTTCTGGCCTCCCTCAAAGCATCCTGGAAAAAACAGAAAAACTGGAGCAACTCAGGGCGCTCGAAAATGGATATAAAATAAAAGTAGTAAAAACAACATATGACGGCATAGGTGTTGACACAGAAGAAGATTTGGAAAAGTTGATTCAATTATTAAAGTCACGGATTAACTAAAATTTTTGGTTCACAGATTCGCCTTTAGAAGAGTACCTGCGAAGACTTGAATTTACGGATTTAATTATTTAAAGCTTTTAGCCGTCAGCTATCAGCGGGCAGCAAGCTGAAAAACTGAATGCTGAAAGCTGATGGCTAAAATTTTATGAAAAAAATCAATACCAAATATGTTTTTGTTACGGGAGGAGTTTTATCTTCTTTAGGCAAGGGAATTGCCGCTTCTTCTATCGGCGCTCTCCTTGAGGCTAGCGGTCTGAAGGTTACTATTCAAAAATTTGATCCTTATATCAATGTCGATCCCGGAACAATGAACCCCATACAGCACGGAGAGGTCTATGTAACGGATGATGGCGCGGAAACAGACCTTGACTTAGGGCATTATGAGCGGTTCATTTCGAGAGGGATGACCAGAAAAAATAACTCCACTACCGGAAAGATATACCATTCAGTCATTACCAAGGAGCGAAAAGGAGATTACCTGGGAGGCACAGTACAGGTTATACCCCATATTACCAATGAAATTAAAAGTGAATTTCTGGCATTGAGTAACGACTATGATGTTATTATTTGTGAAATAGGAGGCACGGTCGGAGATATTGAGAGTTTGCCTTTTCTTGAAGCTTTGAGACAGTTTCGCTATGATATCGGGAAAGATAATGTCATTTATATTCATTTAACTCTGGTTCCATATATTAAAACATCAGACGAGTTGAAGACCAAGCCAACGCAGCATTCGGTTAGAAAGTTGCGAGAGATTGGTATTCAGCCCGATATTCTTCTGTGCCGCACTGAAAAACCTATCCCGATAGCTTTGAAGGAAAAGATTTCTCTTTTTTGCGACGTGAAAAAAGAAGCGGTCATTACCGCAAGAGACGTCGGGACAATTTACGAAGTTCCTCTTGCGCTTAACGAAGAGGGGTTGGATGGAATAATTATAGATCTTTTAAAATTAAAAATATCAAACAAAAAACCTGATCTCTCAAGGTGGAAAAATATAATTAAAAAAATAAAACATCCCACCTCTGAAACAACTATAGCTATAGTTGGAAAATATATTAATTTACAGGATTCTTATAAAAGTCTCCATGAAGCTCTTGTGCATGGTGGAATCGCAAATAACTCCCGTGTATTGATCAACTGGGTTGATTCTGAAAAAATCGGGAAAGAGGGTCCTGAAAGATTTTTAAATAGTGTAAATGGCATTCTGGTGCCGGGAGGCTTTGGTGAACGAGGTATTGAAGGAAAAATAAAGGCGGTGACATACGCGCGGGAAAATAAAATTCCATTTTTAGGAATTTGTCTGGGAATGCAATGCTCTGTAATTGAATATTCTCGAAATGTTGCTGGTCTTGCAAAAGCAAACAGTTCAGAGGTAGATCCGCATATTAAACACCCTGTCATAGATCTTTTACCTGATCAGAATGGAATCTCTTATAAAGGCGGTACCATGAGACTTGGAGCATGGCCCTGTCAATTAAAGAAAAAAACATTGGCGTATGCTGCTTATAAAAAACGTGAGATTTCAGAGCGGCATCGTCATAGGTATGAGTTTAACAATAAATTCCGGCTTCAGCTGGAAGAAACCGGGCTGACAATAAGCGGCGTTTCTCCAGACGGAAACCTGGTGGAAATTATAGAAATCCCAAATCACCCGTGGTTTGTTGCTGTTCAGTTTCACCCGGAATTTAAATCCACTCCTATTATCCCCCACCCTCTATTTAAAGATTTTATCCATGCCTCTTTAAAAAAATCCAGGTTGGAAGAAAAAGAGTTATTTTCTATGGAATCAGGAAGCGCAGTAGACAAAATGGAAAAAATTATACTGGAGAAGTTATGATTGTTAATTGCCAATTGTTCACTGTTAATTGTCAACCTTTTTCTTTCTACTAACCGTCTGCTGTCCTCAGCCATCTACCAGCCTGAGCTTGCCGAAGGGTCACCTCACTGGTTGAAGCTCCCTTGAGCAAAGCTGCGAGGAATGCACTCGCTAAACACTTTCAACCTTTCCTTCTCCATCAAAGAAACCAATAAAATAGCCGGTTTTGGAACCTCTATTTTCAATGGTATGTTTGATGACCGGCGGAATAATAAATAAGAATTCCGGCCTGAAAGAAAATGTTTCTTCCTCCTGATTCCCTTTCAAATCGTCCACAGTTAGACGTATTTGGGAGCCACAGAGCAAAAAATATTCAGTATGAAGAGGATGGTAATGGTTTCCACGAACCGCGCCCGGTTTTAATTCAGCAACATGAAAATTTAATAACTCTTTTTTTTTGAATTGCGGAAAATCATTAAACGGAAACCAGGAAAACCCGCGTTCATCTTTAGGTGAATTTAATGGAATTTTCTTGATGATAGACATAATACAATTCACTTGAATACTATGAGAGCATACAATATAGTCTTACGTTTATGGAAATAAAAAATCAAATAGAACGAATTCTTCTTGTTAAACCCAGTTCCTTAGGAGATATTATTCATGGTCTTCCTGTATTAAAAGCCTTGCGCAATAAATGGCCTGACGCTAAGATTTCATGGGTGCTCAAAGATGCTTATGTGGATATTCTTAATGGAAATCCTCTTATTGATGAGCTGATATTATTAATAAAAAGCAGTTTAACCACTTCAATCTTTTCTTTTAGAAAAAAACTGCGCCATGGAAGTTTTGATTTGGCTGTGGATATGCAGGGGCTTTTCCGAAGCGGTTTAATTGCATTTTTGTCCGGCGCTCCTGTAAGAATTGGATTCAGTAATGCGCGGGAACTTGCTTCCTTATTTTATACACACAAAGTTGATGCCCCTTTGAACCTTCATGCTGTAGACCGGAATTTAAAGCTCGCTGCTGCGTTAGGTTGTGAAGTTCAGGGGGTTGAATTTCCAATCAATTTTAATCGGGAAACTGAGCAAGAAGCATTAGGTTTTCTTCAAAATATTCAGTTGGATAAAGGAAAACCCCTTGTAACATTTGTTCCAGGGACGCGGTGGGAGAAGAAACGGTGGCCACTAAATTCCTTTTCCCTATTAGGTGACCTTTTAATTGAGAAAATGGGGGCGGGAATTATTGTAGCGGGCAGCAGACAGGAAAATAGGTTGATTCATGAAATTCGCAGTGCTATGAAAAATCCTTCCGCTGAAGCAGTTGATTTTTCACTCACAAAACTCACAGCGCTTCTCAGTAAATCGGATGTAGTAGTAACAAACGATTCAGGGCCCATGCATATTGCCGTGGCAATGAGAACGCCTGTTGTCGCGCTCTTTGGCCCTACGGATCCGGAACGAACAGGCCCCTATTCTAAAAAATGTCTGATAATCCAAAAAGATTTGGAATGCATACCATGTTTTCGGAAGCAATGCAGCCAGGACAGTTTTGAGTGCATGGAGTCTATAACAGTAGAGGAGGTTTTTGAAGGGGTTAAGAAGATATTAAGATGAATCGAACCACTAATCAGATAGATTTTTAAGAATTTTTATTGGCGAACACCAACCGGCACAAAAAATTAACGTTCATTGAATGATCTATTATCATTTATTTTATCAAGCAATCCACAAAACATATTAAAGAAGTTGAGCGCTTTCACGATCTAATAACTGGTATTTATAAACCAACATGATCAGAATATGCTCTTGCAATAATGATAAAACTTGATAGCCCTTATAAGGACGACTTCTAAAGGGTTCACCCGCGAGTTATATAATTAAAGGAATATGCCACTAATTGCCTTAATTTTCTATAACATCTTTTTCCCAATATTTTTTATTTCCTATCTCCCTGTATTTATCGCGAAACTGGTGAAGCGGGGGGACTTTAAAGAAGACTTCTGGGAGAGGTTTGGTTTTTTTTCCGCTTCTAAAAAGAAACAACTAAAAAGTTTGCAAAACCCGATCTGGATACATGCTGTGAGTGTTGGTGAAACCATAACAGCGCTGTCCTTTCTTCGGGAATGGAGCAAACAAGAACCAGATTTAAAGTTTGTACTCTCCACAACAACCAGCACTGGGCAAAAAATTGCGAGAAAGCAATCACCTAAAAACGTAATATCCATTTATTGTCCTATTGATTTTTTTATCTCTGTCTGGAGCACTTTCAATACCGTCAAGCCGAAAATGCTGATTATTTTTGAAGTAGAAATATGGCCTAATTTAGTAGCTCTTGCTGCATGGAGAAAAATCAAATTAGCTCTGGTCAACTGCCGGATGTCTGATAAATCAGCACAGGGTTACGCCAAACACCGTTGGTTCTTTAATTATATTTTTTCCAGGTTTTCATTAATTTGCACTCAAACAGAAGAGGACACTTGCAGAATCAAATCTGTCATCGGAGATCAACCTTATATAAAGGCCTGCAATACCATGAAGTTTGACCAGGTTACGGATTCTCAAAGCGATAATATTCGCGCACCGCTCAACACAGTTTTCCCTGATAAAAACCGTCTTATCTTTATTGCGGCCAGCACCCATCCTGGCGAGGAAGTAATTATGGTCAAAGCGTTTAAGTCTCTCATTGTTGACTTTCCATCGCTTAACTTTATATTAGCGCCAAGACATGCCGAGCGAACTTATGAGGTGGAAAAAATTCTTAAAAAGGAAGATATGGATTATATTTTGCTAACAGAATTAAAAGAGTCGTTGAAGAATGGCAACAGCGCCGTGTCCAGAGAAACCATTAATAAGGGAAGAACAAAAGAAAAGGTGTTGCTGGTGAATACGACTGGTGACCTGATGGGTTTGTTTGCCGCTTCTGATATTGTTTTTATAGGTAAAAGTCTCTGTGGCATTAAAGGAGGCCATAATATTATTGAGCCAGCAATCTTTGGTAAACCTGTTATATTTGGCAGCAATATGGACAATTTTCGACAGGTGGTGAAAATTTTTAAAGATAATAAAGCCGCTGTGGAGGTTAAAAATGAACAGGATTTTTGCCGGACTTTACGTCGTCTTCTTAGTGATCCGGCTGAAAGAAAAAATCTGAGCAGAATCTCGCGAGACGTAGTAGAGAAGAATCGTGGGGCTATTAATAAGACAATTGAGTTGCTGAGAGAAAATAATGTTTAACCTTAGAGAACTCTGAGATTAAGTAAAAACACTATTTTTTTTCTTTGTGAATTAGGTTATTGATCTCTTTAACAATTATAGAGGAGTCTATATCATGCATCATGGCTCCATTTTCAATTGATTCAGCCGTAGCACCCATGCATCCCAAACATCCCATATTATATTTCTCAAAAACTTTTATGGTTTCCGGGTAATCACGAAGAACATTATTGATAGATGAGCTTTTTGTGACGTCCATTTTTATTCACAATAGAAAATTAGATATTGCTTGAATTTATGTGTTATGTTAGCATTACTTTTGTTATAAAACAATAGAAAATATCTACAGGAGATAAAGCTTATGGCAAAGAAATGCGAGATTTGTGGAAAAGGCCCTGTTTACGGAAATAATGTCAGCCATGCCAATAATAAGACTCGAAGACGCTGGAACCCCAATTTGCAAAGAGTACATGTCATTCAAAATGCTACCCGCAAGCATATTTATGTCTGCACACGATGTATCCGTTCAAATAAAATCCAAAAGGTATCATAACAGCTTCCGTTTAAAAAACTTTCAGGTAAACTGCGGCTTAAAATCGGAAAATACTTTTCAGGTAACTGCTCCATTTTTGCCAATTTTCATTGATTTATAAAGCTTTGTCAAGTTCATATCATCTGAAAATTAGATATACATACCCTCCGGCCAGAGCCAGATAAGATATAAACGCTATAGCAAGCAGGATAAAGACTATTCTGCCCGGTCCCGCCCATTCAGGTAGATGACGCGGGAGATAAAAATGGTTTAAAATTATTATGGCGCCTGTAAATATAACCGTACCAATGAATCCTATTACCGCGCTTAACAGAATCAATGGTCCTGGGGCATTGAAGAGCATAGTAATAGATGTAATTATAGTTAAAACACCGAGGAATGTATAATAGAGTCCCCTGATGCCAACCTTCTTTGTAACAGGGAAAAGGCTATGTAGAACATCTGCCTGGATACGGCTTACTGCGTCAATAGTCACCAGCCATGTATCTGAAAGAAAGGCAGCAGCCACAATAAGAAAAATTATTGTGCCGATGCCGCCCCAGCTCACTTCAAAAAATTTGCTCTGAACAACCGCAATCTCGTAACCCTGCGGAAGAAGTCCTTCCGGGAAAAGAAGGGCATAAGCTAAAAGACATGTCATGAGAGTTGTAAAGATGTTCCCGAATATCCCGATACCACTATCCAAAAGGAGGTATTTTCTCCATTCCATAAAATTTTTTCGGTCTTTTTCCTCATTAAAAGGAACAAAACCGGAATCAAGAATACTCTCCGGTCTGCCTGTAATGGGACCTGTTATTCTACCCATATGAGCGGCCATCCCTGCCCCTTTGTCCCTCAACCAGTACGAATAGAAAAGTGTCCAGAAACCTCCGAGCCCGGCAAAGGTTATTGCAGTAAGGAGCTTTGTGGCATCATTTTGATCCCATGCCCTTGGCATAACGTCAGGCGAACTAATTAGACCCAGGAGGAACTCGGGCAGAACATTTAGAACTTTAGAAGTGGTACACGCCCATATAAGCCCAATGACAGTTAAAACTGCGATAACCTTCATGAAGTTTTCAATAAGGTTATAAATAACACGGCTTAAAAGTATAGCGGACAAAAATGCTGCCATAGAAAAATAAGCCCAGAAAAGTGACTGACCTCTCTGACTCCAGCCTTCAGGCAAATCGGTTAACTCGGCAAGTGCAGTACCACCGGCTAAGGCAAAAGCCCCGAACCAGAGAAATGATATGCTCATCAACACCCACAGCATCAAAGCAAAAAACCTGTTTAAACGAATAAAACCTTGAAATATGCTCTCCCCTGTTGCAAGTGTATAAAAACCAATAGAGTACGTAAGAGGATATTGCAACAGGCATGCGGGAAGAAGAAGAAACAGGAATGTAAGACCATACTTGGCTATTATATAAGGCCACCAGATCAGCTCTCCGCTTCCCTGAGCAAGCGCCATCCAAACGACCCCGGGCCCTAACGCAGTTAACAGACCTTTGAGAGGCGGTATTTTTCCTTTTCTGTATGGAGCTAACTTCCCAAAATTCATAATGAAAGATAGAATATCACACGAATTTATCGAGTGGCAACTCCAATTGAGCATAGCTTCGACGCAACCAAAACAGGTATTAAAAAGAATATTAATTTTTTAAATCATTTCTGAAAAATCCGGAATTCGAATATAGAAATTTTGGTAAAAAGACAAAGTTTTGCAAGTTTGTAGTACATAGACACACCCTTTATAAGGAAAAAACACTTTAGGACTTTTTTTCGAATACCTATAGGTAATTATGAATTCATTAAAAATCTTTTTTTTTAAAACAGGGAGGGGAAAAAATGATTATGAGTAATTGGATTAAAAGGAAACTTTATCGATCCGAAAATAGATTAGAAAAAAACATTTAGAGGAAATTTGCAAGTCTAAATTGCAGTTTATGATTTCGCTTGATGGGAGCTATGCTTCCTATAAAAGCATGTTTGTGGATTTGGTAAATCTAAAAAAAAATTCTGGAATAATAATTGACGCTGTATTGCCCAAAGATGGTGATTTAAGATTAAAACCTAAAACCAAAATCATTATTAGTTATGATTTTCAAAAAAAGAAGTATAAATTTACCTCAAGGGTTCTTCGGAAAATCAATGGAGCTTACCCGTCTTTTTTAATTACTATGCCTCAAACCATTAGAGCCGCAGATTAACTTAAGCGAGCGATCAATCACAGCGGGTTTCTTGCTAAAAAATCTTTTACCCGTGGCACTATTTTTTCCCAAGCGTCTTCAACCACATAATGACCGGCATCGGAAACTTTTTCGACCTCTGCCTTTGGGAAATAAGTTTTCCAGCGATCAAGAAAATGTTGGTTAAAACAAAAATCCTTCTCTCCCCAGATTATCAGCATGGGATGGCTTCTGAATTGTGAAAGTCTACTTTCTATATCCTCCAGCATTGAATAACTGTAATCCTTGGGGGCCATCGGTATATCCTGCACAAATCTCAATATGGCAATCCTGTCGGCAAAACTATCGTAGGGCGCCAAGTAACCGGATTTAACTTCTGGAGTCATTCTTTCTTTTTTTTTACATGCCATGTATATAGACAGGCGTGCGAAAGCATTGAAGCAACGGACAGCTATATCTCCAAAAACAGGAATACGACAGATACTGATTCGAAAGGGAATGCAGGGCAGGAGAAAAGCAGCTGTGTTGAAAACCACAAACCGCTTTACGCGCTTAGGGTTTCTCACTGCCCAGCCCATACCAATGGCTCCTCCCCAATCGTGAAGAGCAAAAGTAATATTCTTAAGCTCAAGTTTTTCCAAAAAAATATCAAGATTATCAATGTGCTGTTTAAGACGGTAATTGTACTTTTGAGGCTTGTCGCTCAGGCCGCACCCCATGTGGTCGGGCACAATAACCCTGTATTGTTCCCTCAAGCCTGAAACAAGACGACGGTAGTAAAAGGACCAGGTGGGGTTGCCGTGAAGCATTACAACAGGCTCACCCTTCCCTTCATCCAGGTAGTGGTACTTCAAACCATCCAGCTCAATGAAGTTTGATTGGAATGGATAGAGTTCTTTTAAAGTATTAACATCGAACATCGAACACTTAACATTGAAAAAAAGAATAAAATTCCGGTGATTATTTTCAAGTAAAAATTATGAGCAATTCTTCGGTTTTACACGCTTTTGAGCAGTTTTAATGTTGCTTACAAATATCTTAATTAATTTAACGTTCAAAGTTGGAAGTTCAATATTCAATATTTCAAGTTTACCATTTCACTCCCAGCATCACACAGTTCAAGCCGCTCCCAATGCCCAGCATCGCTATATTATCATCTTTTTTCACCAGTCCTTTTTCGATTCCAATAGCCATTGTGATGGGAAGGGAAGCAGATCCGGTATTTCCCAAGTATTCCAGGGTGGGAAAGTCTTTTTTAATGTCTAATTTCAGGGTTTCGTAGAGCATCTTCCTGTGGGCTGAGCCTACCTGGTGACAGAATATCCTGCTCATGGCGCTGTTTTCCCAGCCAAGCTTGCTCCTTGTTTCTTCCCAGGTTTCTTTGGCTAGTTTTATTCCGTTGATCATGAGAGTTTCCGAGTCTGTTTGCATACTGACATCACCGGTATGGGCGACATCCGCGTCTATTCCACCGATACAAAGCTCATTATGCCGGGTATTTGACCTGGCTTGTCCTCCTAACAGTTTGTGTCCTGTTTTTGAAATAGATGAATGAGACATGACAACTGCGACAGCCCCGGAGCCTATGGTAAGAGAAGCAATATAATGTTTGATTTTTTTTCGGCTGATGTCAGTGTCAGTCAAAATATTATTAATAGTAGTTTCAACCAGTTGTTTCCCGCACTCCCCTGAGACAATCACTCCTGCGTTAACCTGTCCTAATTCTATCATATTGGCTAAAACGGTCATGCTGTTGAGGAAACCGAGACAGGCATTTGAAACATCAAATAGAGAGCAACCGCATGGCAAATCGAGGGCATTATGCACTACACTGGCTGTCGCAGGCTCTAAAAAATCCCGGGAAACAGAGGCATGGATAAGGCAACCAATGTCCTGCCTTGAAATACCTGACTTTTCTATAGCCTTTTTTGCCGCACAAACGCTGACTTCGCTTGGTCGTGTTCCGTTTTTCCAGAACCGACGCTCTTTTATCCCGCTCATCATCTCCAGGCGTCCTTCAGGAAGTTTTAATCGATCGTAAACCGGACTGAGACGCTTTTCAATATCTTCCGAAGAAACTATTTCGTCAGGAATTTCATATCCGAAGGCTTCAATACAGACGTTTTTAAAAAGCAAAACAGCATTTCTCCTTTAAAAATCAAGATTGCCAACATTAAGCAACCCGACAATTCCCCTCTAACAAAGGGGAATTAGGGGGGTTATAATCTTCGTTCCTTTGTTGTAAAGATTATATCAAGAAATGGCTTAAAAAAAAGGCGGAGTTTCAAAAAGAAACTCCGCCGCACTAAATGAGAAAAGAATTATCTAAATGTTAATTATAAACCACTTATGAGTTATTATTATTTTTATTTACTTTCCTATACGCAACAACTTCTAAGAGGCCGACAATCATAAAGCCTATAGCCGCAAAAACATAAACTTTTGGAGGGGTTTTTACTTCCATCACAAGCATATTCCAGGTAGAATTTGCTTTGTTGGTACCGGATTCACCATTACCGCCATCCCAAGCGTTTACCGCGTAAGGAATAAACTTTCCAGGAACAAACTGAACGTCTTTTTTAGGATTGTCAGTGGTCAGTGATCTCTTAAAAACGAGTTGCCATTGTCCTGTCCAGTTTTGCTTGCTGTTCCTGGCTCCTTTATTACTTTTGCTTTCAATGACCTTTTTAGAAACTTTAAATTTCTTAAAAATACCTTTCGCTTCAACATCTACCGCCTTATCTTCATCCGCCTTCCAGTACCAGAGTTTAACCGGATTATTCGGATCTCCGTTTATAAAGTGCGGCCTATTTGTTCCCATGAGTTCTCTTGCCGGGAACTGAAGCGCAACTGCATCTCTTAGATCTCCATATTTGCGGAGCAGGTTAAACTCCTTCGCTGGCTGATCGCTTCCAAATACTTTCGGGTCGTAATAGTCCACGTAGGTTTTTACCACGTTCTTTAAACCATTAGAGCCTTTTTCCGTATAAGATTGGTGTAGTGTTTTTCCTCCCTGCGTGGCCTCTGCTTTCGGGTCATGCTTGATGCTCTCGGTTCTATCGTTCCACTCTAATTTAAAGGCTATATCCGTTTCGTTATATAATGCCCTGACCGTCACCAGATCTACAGCAAAGTTCTGCCATCTTGGCTTAAGCGACACCATCCCTGATAATTTTAAATCAGTCATATTGGCCTCACTCCATTTTGGATCATTGGGGTCTACGGGTAATTCCCCCTCAATCTTTTTAACGACAAGAACTTCATTATCCGTTCTTTCATACTGTAATGATTTTACAAAATGGGACAAATCCCATCGGTCTTCTTCAGGAATAGTATCAACAAAGGAGGGCATCGGGGATCCGTTAATGCCAGTGGTTACACGGGTAAAAATATCTTTGATTCCATCCCCGCCCTTGAATTTCCAGGGTTTGGTAAAATCCCTTGGATGGATTTTAAAGCCACGGTCAGTCTTCAGAGTAGGAAAGGATTTCCCATTACCTCTCCCACCTATTCCATGGCATTCCCAGCACTTTTTATCTTCATAAACCGCCTTTCCTTTTTCCGCTCTAGCGGCATCAAAAGCTGGCTCGGGAATATCATCATACTTGACAAGTATTTTGTTGTACCTGTAATCTTCCTTGTCATCAGGGTCATCGGAGGTTTTATACTCATCATCTTCCTGCCAAGATTCGTTTAAGGTTTGTATAAACGCGATAACTCCCCATCTTTCCTCTGCAGTCAAACCAACTTTTGATATCTCTTTGGCAAAGAAGGTCATAGGAGTCCCTGTTATGCCTCTTGAAATAGTCCTGAACAGGTCCTCATCTGTCGGCAAAACACCTGAAGCCGTTGTTCTGAATTTAAAAAGAGGCTGTAGAAAAGATCTTGGCTTGGGATCGATCGTTTGTGCAACCGGCCCTTCCCCATTACCTGTCAGCCCGTGACAGAAACTGCATCGTTTAAAATAAGTAACTTTCCCGCCTTCAATTACTTTTGGATCTCTTAAATTCGGCTTATCTTTGCCGATACTCCACTCTTCTGCCGCAAAGCCTCTGCTAGCTACAAGGAGCAGAGCCACCACCAAAAAAGTTTTAAAAAGTTGTTTCATTACACATCCCCCAAAAAATTAAATTCAAAAAATATTCAGGCAGGATAAAAATGATATCAAAATTCAGTTCATCCTGTAAAAAACATGTGTTTAATGCATTGATTCCGGAATACGGGCCGTTTTTTGCGCCAGATCCAGTTCCGCCATCATGATCATCCAAATCTGCTCATCAGTCAGATCTTTTTTCCATATAGGCATAGCGGAATTCCACGGAGTTGCTTCAGGTGGCAAACCAGGTCCACCGTTCCTGATTCTCCAGAAGATATAGCCTTCAACAATAGTTTCCAGAGTTCCATTATCCGTAAAGTCAATCGGCCTCAGTCTGAATCCATCAGCCATAGGCCCGTTGCCGTCTGTTTTATCCCCGTGGCAGGGTCTGCAGTTAAATTCATATAGGGTTCTTCCTTCATATAATCTTGTTTGTAAATAAGCAGTTTTAATGTCAGCTTCACTCGCGCCACCAGATTTTATTTTTTGAACTGCGGCTTGAACTTTCGGCATTGGAATAAAATCCAATGATCTCGGACCATGGCCGACTTGAGGCACAAACTCCACCTTGTCCTCCTTAACCTGCGCCACAAATTTATCTAGCATTTCTTTGCTTGGATTGGCTATAGGGTTGACAAGATTTTCATTTTTCTTTGGGAAATTAGACGAAGGATGCTGGATTCGCAGAACTACCGGGGCCGCACTCTTGGGGGCAAAGTAAGAAAAGGCAACGTTACCGCTTCCTAACGCCACAGCAAGCATCACAAGCCAGGCCAACGGGCGGCTATATTTTCCCTTCAGCAGATTCAAGATCGGAGACAAAAAGGAATCTATTCTCCCCTGATCAAAGCTGACATACATAAAAATGACAATTGTCAATAATATAGCCCAGAACATTTGCAGGGAACCGGGCACCGGCAAAGGAAGCTCCAATCCGGTTACACGTCTTGACAACTCCGGAATACCCTTTACCAATACAACCCAAGACACTCCACAGAAGACCACCACAGACCAAAACATTCCAATCAATGGTTTTTTCTTTTCTGCCATACTGACCCCCTCCTTTTAATTAAAAAAAAGTAATTTAAAATATATAAATTTTTCCATTAGTCATTGGTGCTACCAATGATTAACTCCATCTACTGTATGAATAGCAAATCCTTTTAATCCTCGTAATCTGTGTTCCATTTTTTTGGCTTATAAAAATCAGCCGGCTTTCAAAAAAGCCACAATATCATGAAGATTTTTCACCGAAAGGAGGTCTCTAAAATTCCCCGGCATTATGGACATAACCGCGGGCTTTCTATAACCTTTCCGGACTTTCTTAATGTCAGCCTTTGCTATAGCGATTTCTGACCCGTCTTTTTTTACGAGTGTAATTTTTTCATCATCTTCAGCTTTTATAAATCCTTCAACTTTTTTCTTCCCATCCGCATTTTTTTTCTTGAGTTTAACCGTTGATTTAATAGTATTCTTCGGGATGACTATCTTTTCTGTCCCTTTCAGGTTCATTACTTCAACAGAATCTTCCTTGTCCTCCAGAAACCATCCCTTTATTTTTTTGTTAAATGTTTTGATAACCACTTTAGGCTTGGTGCCGAACTTTCCGCCTTTTAGTTTATCTATTGGTATGGCTCTTTCTTCACCGGTGCTCAATTTAATCTTGGCTTCAGTGTCGGTTACACCCGCGTCCACACCTGTAATAATCTCTCCATCAACGGTCTCAAGCTTAATCGGTTCAAAACCGCTAGCAATAACAGCGCTCGGTTTTAGAATAGATTCAATAATAAATTCAGTAGACCTTGTGCCTCCTACGGTAGTTAGCACGGGACCTACTGTTCCTCCTTTATCTCCATGAGTATGGCACTTAAAGCAGGGTGCCGGGCTTTTCGGATCAAAAAACATTTTTCTTCCTGCTTCCGCGTCCCCATCAATATAAGTTATGAAGGGAGATGCTGTTGCAGCTTCTTCCGTTGTTTTCTTTATTAAATCATGAAATCTCTTCCCCGGGCCTGTAGGATTCATGACCACGTTAATATCCGGTTCACCATCCTGAGCCCAGAGATACATAATAACCGACTGAACATCTTCGAGATTTAAGTTTATAGGCGCCTTATAGACATATGGCATCTCATTTTTAAATCCCGCTACAACGTACCCCCCCGGTTCTCCCATGCATTCCCACAAATAATCTACCGGAGCCCATTGTTCGCCCGTTGCCTTAGTTCTTTCTTCGGCTCTCATAACTATTCTTTCACCCATTGCGGAAAGTCTTGCTGGATCAGTTACAAAGTCTTTTCCGAGTTGAACACCGTGGTTCGGGCACCTTACCGCGCTTCCCCTGGTTCCAAGGCTGTGACAGGTGGTGCATCTTCCTCTACCCCAGTAAATCGCCTCACCGTTATCAGCACTCACACCCGTTGCTCTTGCGACCATGCCTTTTTCACCGCCGGTCATCATGGTTATTTTCCATCCGACAAACATGTATGTCAAAACCAGACCAACTAAAAAGAGAAAAACCTTTCCTATTGCTCTAACCTGGTTATTCACCTTATCCCAATAAAAACGCAACGCAAGTATAGTAATTACGAACGCACTGCCATAGATCTTCAAAAATAGTCCAAGAGTTTCCATTTCTTTTTTTTCCTCCTCATTATAAATAAAAAATTTATATTTTAAATTGACCTATTTTTATGAAGCTGCGGATCCAGGAGCTTCTACCGCTGCTCCAGGCAGGGCTTCCGGAGACTCGTCCGCTCCGTGCTCCTCTGCGGGATGCGCTAAATTAGAGAGCCAGAACCCGAACGCTATAATTGAAAGCGTACAAAAAACAGCCGTACTGACAATCATCGTCAGCCACATGTTATCCAGAGTAAAGGACCATTGAGAAGTGTCCTCCATGATTCCAAAGATATGCCAGTTTACCCTCAGCCCGGACCTGATAAATCCCATGAGGCCCATGTTAAAGGCTATAAGAATAGTAAGGGCTATCAGGGCATATTGGGACCGCTCCGGTATCTTGCCCCACTGGATTGGCGCAATTTCTTTCGAGTCTTTAAATGCAAAGATATCAATCGTAACCACTAAGATGATACAGGAAATCAGTTCGAGGAACTGGCTTACGGCAACGTTTCTAAGGAAAGGACTGGCCTTTTCCATTACTAAAAATCCCTCATACCCAAACCATCCGGTCACAATGGCACCGGTTCCAAAAAGATATACATACTGTCCAGCGACAGGTTTATTAAAAACTAACGCAAGAATGCAGGCAATCACAACCAGCGCATTGTTTGTAAATAGAGCCATCCCCGCCATTTGGAAAAACCCCCTCCTCATTTCGTCATCGGGAAGGTCAAGAGTCGCCGGGTCCAGGGTATACAAATAATAGCCATATTGCCCTACGAGCGCGATACAGATAGCGCCGGCAATAGGAATCGCAATATAGGGTGCTCTACCCTGTTTTGATATAGGCACCAAGTCTTTTTTATTTCCCCTTCTGTAAAGGACAAAACTAAAGAAGGTGGAAAGAATAATCATGTTCACCACAGCATTTTTTGCCGGCATTAAACCCGCGAATTTCAACACCGGGTGAAACTGCCCGCCACCCATTTGCGCTGATTCTTCCCCGGAGAGAGGCATGTTGTGCGGCGTCAGCCAGGTCATAAAAGAAATAACCAGTGCGCCGAGAAGAAATTTAAACCACTTATGGTATCGCTCCGAACCGGGTATTCTGCACATACCGGACCAGAGGTAATATGTACTTACGAGGAAAAGACCTCCCACCAACATTGCCTGAATGATAAATGTCCAGGAGAAATCTCCTCCCATCATATTGTTTCCCATAACGGCGCTGTTACTGTATACCTGCCTGCCAAGATAATAACCGGCAAAAGGAAGCGGTATTAAACCGCAGAGGCCGACAAAGTTACTGACATATCCCATCCAGTCGTAATGGGCTTTTTCTTCAGCAGAACTCGACCCTATAAACTTAACAGCGGCATAGGCCCCGCCAACAAACCCCCCGAAGGCAAGATTGCCAAGCAGCCTGTGAATGGCGACAGGACCCCAGAGAGGATTAATGACAGCCTCAAAAGCTGAGATCGTTATTTGTCCGGCTTCATCGACACCAACCGGGCTCATCATAAAAGAAGCCCAGGAATTGGCCAGGTACATAATCCAGGTACCAAATATATTGAGCCAGACACCGAGAAATATATGAAACCCTTTTTTATGGTTAATCAATAAAAATGAAATACCGGCAAGGAGAATGGTACACCCAATCAGGGACGGCTGATCTCCTGTAAGCCAATAATGCTTTGACCCATCTTCCAATGTGGCATAGGGCATAACAGCTTTAACGTCTATAGTAAACAAAAAGCCGAAAACTGTACCGACCCACCCCACAGTCTGAAATACCATCCTCCACTTTTTCGCAATCATCTGTGTATAGTCTGTAAAAGCGTGCCAGCCGTAGTAATAAATGTAAAGGGTGAATGTTTCGCCAAAGAACAGGAGGGCGTATATCCACATAACATCTTTGAACATAGAGCTCATAAAACCCCAGAAGGTGGGATAGAGGGTCATGAGGGCAAAGGCCAAGGTCCCGCCTAACGCTGCGGTTACAGCGTAAGCAACGGAGAGCAGGCTGCAAAATTCATAAGCGAGATCATCGAATTTCTTGCTTTTCGACTTGAAACCCACGTATTCAATCACCACCACAAACATAGGGATTGCAAGAACAAAAGAACCCATGTAGAGATGCATCTGGGCAATAAACCAAATGACCTTCCTAGATGGTAACCCCAGAATCTGGTTATACGTGCTCTCAAATTTTGCCGCGAAGGCCGGTTCTACCAGCGCTAAAATAAAGGCAATGACCGCCATTCCAGCCAGCGTACAAGTACGAATTAAACTCCGTCCTTGACTAACCATATGTTTACCTCCTTAAAAATAAAAAAATTTATTAAATTAAAAGTTCTATTGACCGCATTCTATTATTGTCATTCCCGGATAAACGGGAATGACAATACGGAAACAAGGTAAATTGAAAAAAATTATTTTGACAACTCGATATCGAGGGTTGTGTCTCCAGCAACTGTCACTTCATGTTCACTTTCCCCTAAAGTTTCATGCCATATATTTATTGTGTATGAACCGTCAGGGATGTTGGCAATTTTATAGGAACCGTCTTTTCCTGAAATAGCGGCATAAGGGGTTTCTACAACAGCAAAATAACCGTTCATCCATTCATGAATATCACACTTGACCGGGTATATTTCCGCTACTTCAACCGCTTCTTCGGGAAGTATATGAGCTAAATCATCTCCGGGTTGAGCAAAGTTTACCGCTTCGTTTTCATCAGCAAAGGAATGAATGTTATGGGTTAAACCATCTTTATTATTTAATGTTACTTTTGCTCCTGCTTGAATAAGGGAAACATGAGGTTGAAAGCTACAATTATTCTGATCGGCCTCAACAGCGGGAGCATCTCCAGCTTCTCCTTCAATCTGGAGAACTGCATATTGAAGACCACCGTCGCTGACCAACAGTTTTTCTATAATGAGCTCCCCTTTTGTTCCGCAAACTTTAGGATCTTTTGTGATCTTTACCTTTTTTGGAGTTTTGGCTTTACCTGCGAATTTAACCTTACCACTGATAGAACCGGCGTCCGTTAATCCAGTTAAAGCCAACACCATTACTCCAGAACAAAATACAACAAAAAACTTTTTCATACCTTTGTATCCTCCTTAAAAAAAATAGTTAGAAAAAAAATTAACATTTCCTGAATCTTTTTAAAAAAAACTCAATCTATATATGCTATACGCTACTATTGGGTTATCAGAGAAAATCGTGGTAGCAACTTAAGGTGAGGCAAACCTGCCCACTAAATGCGACACTATTCCCCATCAAGAAGATTTAAGGAGAGACATCATAACCTCAACAAATCTTTCTTGTCAATAAAAAAATACCCCATTGAACTCAAAAAATATACTCTCATTCAATAGGGATTAACACCCATTTAATTAGCAGTTTTTATGCCATCGGTGTTTAATCCTGGGATTAAAACTAATTTCCCTTGA
>CAJXCL010000020.1 GCA_913051775.1 uncultured Nitrospirota bacterium
AATTCATCATTGCGGGTATTATACCTCCCCAGTTTCCCGATTTGTCCTGGTGCTCTATAACCCACTTTTCAGCCTTTTTAATTGCTTTTTTACGCATAAAGTGAAATGGATGGCTATCCAAAACCTTTAAAAAATATTTATCAAAATAATTGAAAAAGAGCTTCCAATAATCGGCAGCAGTAGTGCTATTTTTAAAATTTGAATGCCCATTCGAAGCATATAATTCGTCAATTGAAAAGGAATCAGGTAAATAACAGACCGGTCTTTTCGCAAGGATAATTAATAAAGGCACGATTACGCTTCTCGACCAGCTCGAAAACTCGTAAATGTTAAAATAAAACCAATTGGGAAGAAGCATCATCTCCACAGGCATTGACGGTAGTTTTTCCCACTCATATAATCCAAATAAAGCCAAAAACTTTTTAGTGAAAACTCGGCATTTTTCTATACCGCCATTATCAATAATAAAAACCTTTGCTTTTTTCATGGCAGGGTCGTCAATTGAAACTCCAGCCATTTTTAAAGCAAAATATGCTTCGACTGAGGTGCTTAATTCGCTTGGTCCACCATAGTATAGATTCCACCCCCCATCCGACTGAATGGTTCTCATTAAAAGTTCTACCGCTTTTTTTTCCTTCGCAATATCTACTTTACCTAAAAATCGATAGAACAAAATATATTCTGATGTTATTGTTGTGTTGGCTTCAAGCTCCGATACCCAGTACCCTTCCTCATTCTGCTGGCTTAGTAAATACGCTTGGGATTTGGAAATGGCCAATTCTATTTTTTTTTCTAAGGAAATTTGGTGAGAATAAATACTGGTGTAACCGTCATGAAATGATTTCTCATCATCAATAGTTTGCTGGTTTTTATAATTGAAATGGTCCACAGGATTTTTATCGTAACTTATTCCGCGGCCCAAAAATGACGTGATAGATGTTAAAAAACTTACCATAACTAATAAACTTTAGTATGCTTTTAAATTTATTCTATATCTATTTGAATTCTTGTTTGTTTCATTGAAAAATAAATTTTTCAAATATACGATGGATGGAAGGTTAAGTCAAGCTTTTTTGTATTTACAGTAATGTTGCTTTTATTTTTAGACATTCCTTATATAAAATAAAGGTTCAATTTTTCTGTCCGATACAATGGGATAGAAGGTAAAAAAATGATGCTCGGTGGAATAAATTCAGTTTTGTCGGCATTAAGAGCATTTTTAAAAAAAGTCAGCAACACTGCTAATAACGTTGCAAATATACACTCCGCTGGTTTTAATAAAAGAGTCACTTCATTTCAAGAAGGCTGGAATTTAAAAGGCGTTCAGATCACTTCAAATCAACCGGTACATACACAAGGGCCACGCATGCTTGCAAATAATCCTCTAAATATAGCCGTGAATCATCAGGGCTTTTTACGAGTTAGCTTACCCAATGGTGGAACCGGCTATTTACGCGACGGTAATTTGAAGAAAGATTCTGCTGGCAGACTCGTCACCTTAAACGGAAATCCAATTCAACAGGAAATTAGTATTTCCGGAAATGCAATTGGGGTGAATGCGTCAGGCTCCGGGCAAGACTCGGCTATCACTAATGGGCTAAGCCAGGTAATAGGGCAAATAGAACTGTCTTCTTTCCGAAATCCAGGCGGACAGGGTTCACTTGGAAATAATTTATTCATCGCGTCAAACGCCTTCGGCCCTGCAGTAAACGGAAGCCCCTGAACCGGTGATCTAGGAACCATTGTCCAGAGTAGTATTGAATCTTCAAATGTTGATATAGTAGAAGAATGTGTAAATCTCATTACTTCCAGCGCTGGTTACAAGGCAAACATAAAAACAATTAAAGCCAGGATGAACTCCTTAGCACTATTCTCGATATAAAAAATAGCCCGATTAGATTCTCCAAATACTTCATCACTCCATAAATTCTGTTCTGCAATCCTAAAAAAGATAAATTTTTTTTAATAATACCTTGATTTTTTGGAGTAAGCATATTATAAATATAATTAGCACTCTTTAGTAAAGAGTGCTAATTGTTTAAGTGTTTTATAGTGAATGCTTTTAGCAAAAAGATAAAATGTGGCAAAGTCGCAACCAGATATGAAATATATAAATAAGGAGGTGAATAACAAATTTCTGGGGATGACATTAAGTAAACCCCTTTAGAATTTTGAAAGGGGCATTAAACCCCGCACAAAAAAGCGGAAGATATTATTTTTTAATTCCATTAATGTGCTTATGAACGGGGCCTCAACGAGGCAAATTATTCTTGCTTTTCATAAGTAGTTCTATTTTTTCAATCATTAAAATGTAGAAAGGAGTATATAAATGAATGTTCGTCCATTGCAAGACAGGGTTCTGGTCAAAGCCCTGGAGCAAAAGGAGACCGAAAAAGGTGGGATCATAATCCCTGATACAGCTAAAGAAAAACCAATGGAAGGAAAAATTATCGCTGTAGGAAATGGGAAATTGTCAGAAAATGGTAAAAGGCTGCCTTTAGAGGTTAAAAAAGGCAATAAAGTTATTTTTGGGAAATATGCTGGTACTGAAATTAAAGTAGATGGAGAAGAATTACTTCTCATGAGAGAAGATGATATCCAGGGAATTATTGATTAATTTTTTTATATATAAGGAGGAAATATGGGAGCGAAACAAATATTATATAGTGAAGATGCACGAAAAAAAGTGCAGAATGGTGTGGATAAACTTGCCGAAGCCGTAAAAGCCACTTTGGGCCCAAAAGGAAGAAATGTTGTTCTTGATAAAAAGTTTGGATCTCCAACCATTACAAAAGATGGCGTAACAGTAGCCAAAGAAATTGAGCTGGAAGATCCGTTTGAAAACATGGGCGCCCAGATGGTAAACGAGGTAGCAAGTAAAACCAGCGATGTAGCCGGTGATGGAACAACCACAGCCACAGTTCTGGCCCAGGCAATTTACAGAGAAGGGCTTAAAAACGTTACAGCAGGTGCCAACCCGATGGAAATTAAAAGAGGTATAGAACAAGCTGTTGAAGCAGCTACCGGATACTTGAAGAGAATTAGTAAGGTGACTAAAGATAAAAAAGAAATTGCTCAAATTGGGACTATTTCAGCCAACAATGACTCTACTATAGGGGATCTGATTGCTGAAGCTATGGATAAGGTGGGTAAGGATGGTGTTATCACCGTTGAAGAAGCTAAAAGTATGGATACCAATCTGGATATAGTAGAGGGGATGCAATTTGATCGAGGATATTTATCCCCTTATTTTGCCACTGATTCTGAGAGGATGGAGGCAGTCTTGAGTGATTGTTATCTGCTGCTGCACGAGAAAAAAATATCTAATATGAAAGATTTGCTTCCTATTCTTGAAAAAATTGCAAAAATGGGAAAACCTTTTTTAATTATTGCTGAAGAGGTTGAAGGAGAAGCTTTAGCGACTCTCGTTGTTAATAAACTGCGTGGAACACTTAATTGTTGTGCTGTGAAGGCGCCGGGTTTTGGTGATCGACGCAAAGAAATGTTAAATGATATTGCAATTCTTACCGGCGGACAAGTAATCTCAGAGGATATTGGGGTCAAGTTGGAAAATATTTCTGTTGATGATTTAGGAAGGGCCAAACGGATAACCATCGATAAAGAAAATACTACCATTGTTGAAGGAAAAGGAAAGCAATCCGATATTAGCGGTAGGGTGAAACAAATAAGGAGGCAAATTGAAGAAACAACTTCTGATTACGATAAGGAAAAGCTTCAAGAAAGACTGGCTAAATTGGTAGGAGGCGTGGCGGTAATCAATGTTGGCGCTGCAACTGAAACGGAAATGAAAGAAAAAAAGGCGCGAGTTGAAGACGCTTTAAATGCAACCCGGGCTGCTGTAGAAGAAGGGATCGTCCCAGGTGGTGGAGTGGCTTTGTTAAGAGCAATCCCAACAGTAAATAAAGTAAATTTAGAAGGTGACCAGAAAATCGGCGCAAATATCGTAACAAGAGCTTTAGAGGAACCTATCCGGCAAATTGCATTGAACTCCGGCGCTGAAGGTTCTATTGTGGTTCAAAAGGTGAAATCAGAAAAAGGTGATATGGGCTATGATGCTAATAAAAATAAATACGTTGACATGGTAAAAGCAGGAATCATTGATCCGACAAAAGTTACAAGGTCTGCGCTTCAAAATTCAGCAAGCATTGCAGCTTTGATCCTTACAACAGAGGCAATGGTTACTGAAATTCCGGAAAAGAAAGAGAGTATGCCGATGCCTCCCGCTGGTGGAGGAGGTGGAATGGGCGGAATGGGCGGAATGGGCGGAATGTATTAAGCTCAATTGTTTTGTATTTTTTTTTAGCCCCCCAAAAGGGGGCTTTTTTTTTGCTTAATTTTAAATTAAAATCATAAATCAGGAGATGTTCGGTGTCAAAAAAATCATCTGAAATTTTGAAGGTATTTCCAAATCCTCAACCAAAGCGGGATTATGAAATTCATATGGAATGTCCTGAATTTACCTGCTTGTGTCCAAAAACAGGGCAGCCTGACTTTGCTACTATCGATATCTTTTACATTCCGGAGAAACTGTGTATAGAGCTTAAGTCATTAAAATTATATATTTGGTCATACAGGAATGAGGGGACGTACCATGAAGCAGTCATAAACAAAATACTCGACGATTTGGTCAGTGCATGCAAACCTAGATATATGAAAATTACTGGCGACTTTTACGTTCGAGGTGGAATTCATACGGTCATTACTTCTGAGCATAATATGCCTGATTCCGCGAAGCCTCAACCAAAATAAGATTTTATAACTACGAAGATCACGAAAGCCACGAAGAAAATTATGGATTTGAGTCAAAGGACAAGTACCTTGGATTAAATGTTGCTTTTTTTGACCCACGCCACCTGACTCATAACAATATCGTGTCTTTTGTGATTTAATATTTAACAAGTTGCATTTTTACCTGTGGCTTAGCAAGGCTTTGTTGCGCTAGTGCTTTTTAAATGAAGAGTTTTTTGTTATAATTTTTTCAAGCCAATGCGCCCGTAGCTCAGCTGGATAGAGTGGCGGATTCCGGTTCCGTAGGCCGCAGGTTCGAATCCTGCCGGGCGCACTACAAATAATAATACAAAATTTAGAGGGTAGGTGTTTATGAAAATTTTTGTTGATACTGCAGATATTAGTGAAATTCGCGAAGCACAGAAGTTAGGAGTCGTCGATGGTGTTACTACCAACCCTACATTAATTTCTAAAACAGGGAGATCTTTTGATGAAGTTGTAAAGGGAATATGCAGGGAAGTTTCCGGACCGGTTAGTCTTGAAGCAATTTCTCTGGACTCAGAAGGACTAGTGGCAGAGGCAAAAAAATTATCAAAAATCTCTAAAAATGTAGTCGTTAAGATTCCGATGATCTCGGAAGGACTGAAAGCTGTAAAAATACTCTCTAAAGAAAATATTAAAACCAACGTTACCCTCGTATTTTCACCCCTCCAAGCGCTGCTGGCAGCAAAAGCTGGTGCAAGTTATGTTAGTCCTTTCGTCGGGAGGTTGGATGATATAGGACATGTAGGAATGGATGTTGTAAACCAGACATTAGAAATTTATGGAAATTATGGTTTTGAGACAGAGGTTATTGTTGCCAGTATCCGAAGTCCTATTCATGTTAATGATGCGGCGCTTATGGGCGCTCATGTGGCTACAATTCCTTTTAAAGTAATCCAACAACTTTCTAAACACCCTTTAACTGATATAGGAATTGATAAGTTTTTAAAGGATTGGGAAAAGGTTCCAAAGTAGCTGTTTTATAGCCTTGACAACTCAGTAAATATTGAAGTACATTTTAAATAGTGTTTAGAGCGCATTTCTCACAGCAAGCCAAGAGCCGTACTGCTATAGGGCTTACAGCGTGGTTTGCGAGCAAACTTAAAATAAAACTATGCTCTACACTGAAACTCGCTATTGGAACTTCAATCAATACTGAAATCTAAAAAACCTAATGTTTTTCTTGATATTACCGTAAAATAAGTATTAATATGTTCTGGTTATCTAATTAGTTATTTGAACTTTGAATCTTTTTGGATGGAGGAAATCATGGGAAAAACTTTCAAAAATTTTAGAATAGTGTATTTCATTACATTTATTTTTATTATATCGATTTCATTTTCTGGATGTGCCTGGATACCCTTTTGGGGTGATGAGGAGGAAGAAGTGGAACTAGAAAGCGAATTTGAAGAATTCGAAGAGGCTAAACCGGAAGAAATGGAAGAACTGAAAGCAAATCTCCAAACGTTACAGTCTCACCAGGAGGAATCTCAAGTAAAATTAGAAGAACTCGAAGATACAGTTAGCTCTCTTTTCCCTCGCGTAAGTGAAATTGAAGAGATGCAAGGAGAAGGAAGCGGAGAAGGAAGTGGAGAAGGAGCGGCAAACTCGGCAGAAATTGAGGAATTAAAAGATACCATCCATAAACTGCAATCCCAAATAGAAGATTTAAAAGATAACATCAATGAGATAGAATTTGAAGCAGAATTAAGAACGAGCTCACCACCGCCACAGAGAGTAGCAAAAGGAGTATCAAGGGGCGGTGCCAAAAGGGGTTATGACAAGGCTCTTCGGTTATTCAATATTAAACAATATAAAGAATCTCTCCGTTTGTTTAAAAGCTTAGATAATCGGAGAACCCCTACAAACTATCGAGACAATGTAGTTTTTTGGATAGGAGTGTGCTACTTAAGGATGGAGGATTATGAGAAAGCCATAGAAAAATTTAATGTAGTAATAGATGACTATGGAAGCGGGAATAAGGTCATTGATTCCATGTATTTAACAGGGGTGGCCTATAATGCCTTGGGTGAAAAAAACAACGCGCTGGACTATCTGGAGCAGGCTTTAAAAAACGGACCTTCTGCTGATTTACGAAGGAAAATCAAAACAAAAATAAGGGAAATAGACGGTTAGAAGAGACCTGATATTTTTTCAAAAGCTTCCTCATTAATTATATTAATGTTTAAAGTTTTGGCCTTTTCATATTTTGAGCCGGGCTTTTCCCCCACTAAAACATAATCGGTATTTTTTGTGACTGATGAGGTTACCCGCCCTCCAGCGTTTATAATCAACTCTTTTACCTCGTCGCGTGAATATTTTGTTAAAGTACCGGTCAAAACAAATTGTTTCCCCTGCAGTAAATTTTTTTGCTTCTTGTTTAGTATCGATTCCATATTGACGCCAAGCTTTTCTAACTTATTTATAACCTGAACGTTTTTCTTTTCAGCGAAAAAATAAAAAATGCTCTCACATACTTTTGGGCCTATCTCATGAATACTTGCAATTTTTTCTTTTGAAGCTGATTTTAACTCTTTTATTGAAGAGAAATTGTTAGATAACAAATAGGCAGCCCTTTCACCAACGTGCCTAATTCCAAAGGCAAACAGCAGCCTGTTAAAGCCTGCCTTTTTGCTTTTATTGATTGCTTCTATTAGGTTCTTAGCCGACTTCCCCCCCATTCTCTCAAGGCCGGCAACATCATTTTGCTTTAATAAATATAAATCAGAGAAATTTTTTATCATCCCTTTTTTCACTAATTGACCTATGAGTTGAGAACCAAGGTGGTTTATATCCATTGCCTTGCGGGAGGCAAAATGCTGAAGCCGCTCTTTCAATTGGGCTGGACAAGCGGTACCGGTACACCTTAACACTGCCTCACCTCCCGGACGGTAAACTCCAGCACTGCAAACAGGGCATTTTTTAGGCATAGAAAAAATCTTTTCGTTACCGGATCTTTTTTCAAATAAGACCCGTAGCACTTTAGGGATAATTTCTCCCCCCTTTTCTATTGCTATCATGTCGCCAATCCTGATATCTTTGCGCTTTATTTCATCCTCATTATGAAGGGTTGCTCTTGCTACAGTGGAACCTGAAAGGGTAACTGGTTTAAGTTTTGCGACAGGGGTTAAAGAACCGGTTCTTCCAACTTGCACCATGATATCTTCCACCTGAGTTGTTGTCTGTTCCGCCGGATATTTGTATGCGATTGCCCATCGAGGATGCTTTGATGTAGCGCCTAAAACATATTGTTGAGAAAAGGCATTTACTTTGACGACCAGTCCGTCCACGTCATAATTCAATGAGCGCCTTTTTTCCTGCCATTTATCAATTTGGTGGAAAACTTCATTGAGGTTTTTGCAAAGCGCTATATTAGGATTAACCCTAAAACCAAGGGTTTTTAACATCTTTAATGCTTCGAAATGAGTGTTGAATAATCCGTTATTTTCTGATCTCAAATTATAGAGAAAAATTTTTAGTGGCCGTAAAACGGTGATACGGGGATTTAACAATCTTATGGAACCGGCGGCAGCATTACGGGGGTTGGCAAAAAGGGGTTCGCCGACAGCTTCCCTTTGAAGATTAATTTTTTTAAAATCCAAATGATTGAAATACACTTCCCCCCTCACTTCAAACAGGTTTAACTTAACATCATTAATGTTTATCTTTAATGGGACAGAACGTATAGTTTTTAAATTGCCGGTCACATCCTCCCCGCGAACCCCGTCTCCCCGGGTTGTTCCCCTTATCAATAGTCCATTTTTATAAATCAAGGAAACTCCTAAGCCGTCTACTTTCAATTCAACCACATATTCAATATTATCTTCATCAAGCCCTTTTCTTGTTCTTTTATCAAAATCAATTATTTCTTCTTTTGAATATGTATTGTCAAGACTAAGCATTGGCACGGCATGTTCGACTGTTTTAAATTCTTTCGCTGGCTCTCCGCCTACTCGCTGAGTAGGTGACTCCGGTACAATTAGTTCAGGATATTCTTTCTCCAGCTTTTTTAACTTGGCAGTAAGCTGATCATATTCATAATCAGAGATGAGAGGAGCATCCTCAACGTAGTACTTGCGATTGTGATAATTGATCTGCTCCCGGAGTGCATTGATTCTTTCTCTAATGGATGATTTATTCATAGCATTAAGATTATAATGCAAAAATACTCTGCGAATTAAGTAAATTATTTCTAAATCAGTGGGATATATTTTTAGACACTAAAAAACAAATTGGTGGGGGTAAATAAGGAACTTAAGAGGTCAGTAATCTGAACTGCTTTGGTTGTTTTGCTGCGAATTGCCTGAATAAGATTTTTTTCTTCTGACCGGTCAAATTGAGTAACTGAGGTGCCCATTAGAATATTTAAATGGTCGTCACTGGAACCGATAGAGGCAAGACCTGTTTCTTTTGAATAATCTCTTTGATAGCCATGGCCGGTGCTCATGTCTTCTATTGCGTCTACAAGTTCTGTAAGGTTTTTTTTTGCATAATCCAAAGAGATTCCAAAAGGATGTGAACGAACAATGTTTGGATGGGCAATAATAGAAACACCGTTCATTTTACGTATTAATTTTGCCACTGTCTCCACGGGCGCTTCATAATAATAAAAATGTTTGAAATACTGTTTTATTTCCCGAAGATGTTTAGGCTCAAAATATTCTTCAGGGAAAACAGCAATAAGATGTCCATCCCGGGTACTTATTTCGAGTGCCGGGTATATGGCCGGAGGATTTAAATCTTTATAGTTCCAGTTAGCATAAGTGTTTCTTTGCGCTATAATTGATTCAACGCAACATTCATAATTATACCTTTGAGGGGTGAGATGTTCGGTGATGACCAGAAAATCAAGCCCGAGAGAGGCAGCACGGCGCATTAGGCTATTTACCGAATAGCTCCCGTCGGAAAAATATGAATGGCAGTGCAAATCTCCGAGGCTAAGGAAGGGATTCTGCTTTTTTATCTCAATAATTCTTTTTCGGATTATCTCATCCAGATAATTATTGCAGATAATTTCAGCGAAAGGTTTAACAACTTCACACTTAGCCCTATTCGGCAAAGCCAAACCACCTGCCATTACAGCCAGTGAGCAACCGGTGATCTTTTTTAAGAAAGTCCTTCTTCTCATCTTAGTTTATTTAGTGATAAAAATAACGTTCAGTATATCCTATTGCACTCTGATTTAAAACAAAATAACCTTTTATAAAATACTCTTTTTGAGGCCAAGGTGTTGATAGAGCAATGGCGGATAGAATATGATACAATCAGGCCTCACAGTTCACTGGGATAGGCCTCCAGCACCAGAAACGTTTGAACCTATGCCCTCAGTTTCCGCTACGCTTCAACTGACGGCATAAAATCATCACTCTAAGAGTGGTACTAAGATTTAGGGTAGGTCAGGGTTTACTCAGGAGAAAGTATGCTCGTTGCAATGTATTATAAGAATGATGATGTGCGGTTGGAGGAAATACCTGTTCCAAAAATCGGACAAAGGGAGCTGCTTGTTAAAGTTATTGCAAGCGGTATATGTGGCAGTGATGTGTTGGAATGGTACCGGGTTAAAACCTCGCCACGTGTGTTAGGGCACGAAATTGCCGGAGACATTGTGAAAGCAGGGGAGGGTGTGAAGAATTATAAGATAGGGGATAGGGTTTTTGTGTCTCACCATGTTCCATGCAATACTTGTAAATATTGCCTTAAAGGACAGCATACAGCCTGTCATACCTTGCACACCACAAATTTTGATCCCGGAGGATTTTCAGAATTTCTCCGTGTGCCAGAAATAAATGTGGATCGAGGGGTTTTTGTTCTTCCAGATAATGTATCTTATGAAGAAGGCTCTTTTATAGAGCCACTGGCCTGTGTAGTTCGTGGGCAAAGATTAATAGGTATTAAACAAAGCCAGTCTGTTTTAGTTATCGGAAGCGGCATTTCAGGTTTGCTTCACATACAAATGGCTAAAGCTGCTGGAGCAAGCAAAATAATTGCTACTGATATTAATAGTTTTCGTTTAAAAGCGGCTAAGCAATTTGGGGCGGATGTTATTCTACATGCAAGAGAAGATATTCCATTACGTATAAAAGAAGAAAATAATGGTAGCTTCGCTGATCATGTTATTCTCTGTACTGCCGCAATGCCTGCAATTTCTCAGGCATTAAAGTCTGTTGACAGGGGAGGGGTTGTATTATTTTTTGCCGCTCCGGAACCAGGTATCGATGTGCCTTTACCAATAAATGAATTCTGGAGAAACGGAATTACACTGATGCCAACCTATGGAGCTGCGCCTGAAGATATTGAAGCCGCCATTGAATTTATTCGGCATAAGAGAATAAATCTGATAGATATGATTACACACCGCTTAGAGTTGAAAAAAGCTGCGAAAGGTTTTCAATTAGTAGCAAACGCCCAAGAGTCTATTAAAGTAATTATTGAGCCGCATAAAAAATAGATAACTGATAACGGTTAACAGATCTGAATGTGTAGTTCCAGTAAGCAGTCGGCTTCTTTCACTAAACCCTTAACCTTGGCACCTCTGACCCTCCTGCTTTTCAAAGCGCTCTGATAGCCTGAATGCGTTCCATTATGGTGGGGTGAGAGTAGTAAAACGTGCTGTACCAGGGGTGAGGTGTAAGGTTGGATAAATTTTGTTTTGTGAGCCGTAATAATGCATCTTCCATAGATTTTTTTTCTCCAATATTTTTAACTGAAAATCGATCCGCCTCATATTCATGTTTACGCGATAATGCTGAATATAATGGTTTTAAATAAAAAGTAAAGGTTCCGGATAAAAGAGAAAATAGAACTAAAGCACCATGATTATTTGGCATGTTCAAGCCGAACACCTTAAACAGCGGAGCAAAATCATATATTAAACTAAGGAAGAACAAACCAGCGAAGAGGCTGATTGCGCTAATTCCAATCATCTTTTTTATATGATGCAATTTATAGTGTCCCATTTCATGCGCCAGAACAGCCATGCTTTGAGGAATGGTCATTTCTTTCATTAAGGTATCGAACAATACAATCCGACGGCTTTTGCCGAAACCGGTAAAGTAGGCATTGGAATGACTCGACCGTTTGGAGCCATCCATACGAAATATACCGCTTAGAGAAAATTTAATCTTTTCGCTTAATGCCTGTATAGCATGTTTGAATTCTCCATCTTCCAGCGGTTCAAATTTATTGAACAGCGGAGCAATAAATAGAGGATAAATAATGAGCATAACAACCTGGAAAGCCATGATGAAACCAAATACCCAAACCCACCATAACATTCCTGAAGCTTCCATGAACCACAAAATAGCATAAAGACATGGAACACCAATCAGAACAGTCAAGAATATTCCTTTAATTTTGTCTTTGATGTAGAGGCGAAGAGTCATTTTGTTAAAACCATGCTTTTGTTCTATGCCAAAAATTGATATCCATTCCAGAGGCAATCCCAGGAGAAACGAGATAACACTAAGTCCAAAAATAAACAAAATGCCGGTGATAATGGAATTAAAATTATAAGACTCCGACCATTGTTCCAGCCATGGAAGAACCCCGCCAAAAAGAATCCATAAAGTAATGAAAGTGTCATAAACAAGACTCCAACGAGTCATTTTGACTTTGTCTAGAGTATAGCTGACAGATTTGCGGTAGGTATCGTCATCGATGGAATCACGAAAAAACTCTGGCGTCCGGGTTTTATGAGATAGAAGATGACGTAGATTGAGTTCATTGAGTCCACAGGAGACGATCCGTTCAAGAGAGAAGAAGAAAATGAAAAGGACAAGAATTATAGATTCCATATATATAGTATGTGGGAAATAGAGCACGGATTAAACAGATAAAACGAAATAGCACAGATTAAAAAATTTTGATTTTTTGAAATCTGCGTATATCTGTTCAAATCTGTATCATCTGCGTTCAGTTTTTTAGCTGAGGCCCTAGGCCGAGTTATCGTGAGCTTGCACTTATTCTTTCCGGGAATCAGTAAATGCTTTAATGGAATTGGAGGTTTCCAATAATATTTTTTGAACTGTTGGTTCAAGTTTTGTGTTATTTAAAGTGACTCCTGCAGCAAAGGGATGTCCTCCGCCTCCGAATTTCATGGCAATTTGATTGACATCTATATTACCCTTAGAACGTAGGCTGACTTTAATAAAATCTTTCTCTTTTTCAGAAAACAAGAGAACAACCTCTATGCCATTTAGCGATCGTAATATATCAATAAAACCCTCTTTATCTTCCGAGTTATAATCAAATTCTGTTTCCTGAAGCGCTTTTTGAGTCACAACAGCCCATGCTAATTTGTTAGATTCATCCAATTGTAAGGTATTCAGCATTTTCCCCATAAGGAGAATTTTCTGGTATGAATTATTTTCGTAAATATTTTTATAAATACTGTAAGGTTCGATCCCAAATTTTAGCAATTCTGCCGCAATCACGTGTGTTTTACTGTTAGTATTTGTGTATTTAAATGAGCCGGTGTCAGTGAGGATGGATACATAAATACCTAAAGCTATATCCTTAGTTACATTTAATCCCATTTCTTTTGCCAGATCATATATCATCTCGCCTATGGAAGACGCGTTTTCATTAACTACATGGATATCCGCAAATTTTTTATCCGGCGGATGATGGTCAAAGCAAACAGAATAAATATGTTTGTTTTTAAGTTCTTCTTCTACCGCTCCAAGCCTGTCAGGGCTGCTTAAATCGATAGCAAGAAGGACGTCAGCAGACTTAAAAATTTGATGGTGTAACTCCCTGTTATAAACACAAAAATTACCTTTTTTATCGAGGAAAGAATAAGTAACCAGGGGAGGATCCTGATTGATCAGAGAGACTTCTTTCCCAAGGTTCTTTAATAAATGAAAGAAAGCAATCTCAGACCCTAACCCATCGCCATCTGGGTTTATATGAGTGGTTATAACAAACTTTTGTTTTTCTTTTATTACTTTTATTAAATCTTCAAACATATATGCATAACGCGGTGGAGCCGTAACCAAAAGGAAATGCAAAATTACAAATCACAAGCACCAAATAATAAATAATTTTCAAGTTCCAATAATTAAATGTTTAGGAATTTTAATATTGAGATTCTTCAGTCACGAAAACTGTGCTGAACGAAGATAGTGCTCCCTCAGAATGATATCTTAGGTAGAAGTATCATTCTGAGCGAAACGAAGAATCCAACTCGATGACCCAAACATTTTCACTTTGCCTTCGTTTCAGTCATTGTAATTTAATTATGGTCATTGAGATTGATTTGTTATTTCATTCAATTAAATAGATTGAAAAAACTTCCTCAAAAAAGAAGATTTTGCAGAGTAACCGCATAATTGATATTTCAAGTCCGCTTCTGTATTATTTCGATACAGCACAGTCTTTCCTGCCTATTACAAATAATACTAAAGTAAAGGTGAAAACGCACGATAATAAAAAAGGTTCACACACCATTTATCATCATAAATATTAGAAACAAGAAAACCCAAATGCTGTTAGCGCTTGTTAAAATTTTTAATAATTAGCAAATTAAGATTAACACAAAGATAAAAACTAATAAAGTATTGAGATATTTTAAGATTCTTTCAACTTATTAATTAACTTTCTAATTGATTCAGCGGAATTTTGGTCAGGATCTAATTCTAAAGATTTTTGTAGATGATAAACTGCTTTCACAGGATAATAAAAATCCTTTCTTGCGTATAACATACCAATATTATTATGAAATATAGGATCCTTAAGATTAAATGATAGAGCTAATAGATATTCCTTTAATGCCAAACTAGGTTTGTTTATATACGAATAAGCATTGCCAAGATTAATTAAAGTTTGTGTGTGCTTCGAGTTAAGCTTCTTTGATTTTTTATATTCTTTAATAGCCTTTTCAAAACGTCCTAATTTACTAAAAACATTTCCAATTTGAAAAAAACCTTTCCAGTCTTCTCCTGCAAGCGATAAATAGTTTTTGTATGATTCTATAGACTTATCAAACAATTCCATACTTTGATAAAGATTTCCCAGGCTAAAATAAATTTGAGATACCTGAGGAGCAAGGTTTCGCGCATAAGATAATGCTTTTTCCCCTTCGCTGAATTGACCGGATCTCATATAAACAAGACCTAAGTTATGAAATGTTTCCCATTCACCCGGATTGAGATTTATTGCCGTTGTAAATTCGCTGAGTGCTTTAGAAAGCCGGCCCTGCTTTGTGTAAACTTTCCCAAGATTGTTATGTGAATAAAAATTGTTTGGATCAATTTTCAGGCTTTTGTTATAAGCAGCCACCGCTTTTTCTATATTTCCTATGTTGAGATAGGCATTGCCTAAATTTCCGTATTCATTTGCCTCATTTTTTTTGGACATATCCGGAATGGTATTAAACAAAAAAAATAAAATTATAAAAGTGGTTACAGAAAGAATTATTATTTTATATTTTCTAAATACGCACCAGGTGCATACCCTATCTAAAAAAACTCCGGCAAAAATCGCAAAGTATGGAACAACTGGGATTCTGAACCTGCTAACAACATAAAATAAAACGACTGACATTGTTATTCCTATTATATAGGTATATAAAAGTCGAAATCGTTTGAAATTATTAACATTTAATAAAAACCCCATCAAGCCGAGAGAAGAAAAAAACGCAAAATTAGAAAAAGGAGTTTTTAACAAGAATGAAAACTCCTGGAAAATATAAAAGTTGTAGTTTGAAGTATACTCATATGAATTGAAGAAATAATAAAACTTTCTGAGATAAAGTGTAATCATTTCTACAGGGTTGGAAATAAAGTTTTGAAAAAGTATAAAAACGACTTTCTTATAATTTAATGAAGTATCTTCAGGATGTCGAAATTCAGGCAGATACTCAGCCCCGGTATAACCGGGGTTATTCCCCATTAAAATCGTTAATATTCCGCTTGAGTCAAAAAAAACAAATTTTCCATGCACGATATAAGCCTGTATTAGTAAAGGAATAAAGAACAGTAAAACAACAAAGCTTAAGAATAGATTTATTTTTAGATTTTTTTTATCGGTGCAATAAAAAGAAACGAAAAATAATAAAGCAAAAACTAATATGACATTTGGGCGGCTTTGAATAAAGAGTGAGATAACTAAAGCCGTTATCACAATTCTTAATAAATTACTTTTTTCCTCCAGTTGAATTAAAAGATAAAGAGATAAAACACCAAGGAATGTTACAAAGGAGGCTCTTAAAAGAATTCCCTCGTACATTAATTCCGGACCGTATAAAGCATATAAAGTGGAGCTTATAAGCGCAGCACGTTCATTAAACAGTTTCGACGTTATTAAAAACACCAGCAAAATAGTGATTGTTCCTAAAACAAATTGAATTCCCCATACCACAGGAAGATTCCTGCCTGCTAAAATATAAATAAAACCAAGAAAATATTTATAAAGGGGTGAATAACTATTATTGGCTGAGGTAGCTAAAAGATCGCCGGAAGCAAAGTTTTGAGCACCGATATCAAAGTTTATTGCGTCAGAAGTCTCATGGATGAAGTGAAAAAAAGGATTCTCATTGAAATGGTAAAAATATAGTATCTTTATAGAAATCGAAATGAAAAAAATTAAAAATAGGTTAGTTTTTTTATTCTCACTAAAGCCAAAAATTTTCATGTTTAAATATAAAAAAACACAATAACAAATAAATTTCAGGTCATCCAATCAGGATCTTATAAAAATACATTGCCTTTAGAAATTATCAAAAAGATTCTGGGGTGCCTCTACCGTTATTTTTTAATTCACTTGAAAGTGTTTAACAAGCAGATTCCTCATCTTGGGCTAGGTCATAAATATTGTGTATATCTGACTTAATCATTTTTGCCCAGCCGATAAAAATGGCCTCGTCATTAAAAATTGGAAGAGTAGTTAAATCAGCCATGCGGGTCATTAAAAATAACAGAACGATTGCTAAGAAAAGAAAGTTAATGGAAGGCCTATTATTTATTATCGTTATACACTTAATAGAAGACATTAAAAAAAATTACAGATGAGTCTGTTGGATTTTTATGCTTTTAAAAAGCATGGGACGGAGGAATTAGGTTCCCGAGCTTTATCGATGTGTCAAACTTCGTACAGGAAAACAGGATATCCAGGATATTTTGTAATATGTTCCTTTAGCTAACAAAGAAACATTGGCTGGCGGGGGTTCGACAGTCCATGTCTGTTCCACGATCGAGATGATCAGCTATTTCAGCAGAGATACCCACCATACGGGCAAACAGAAAAATCAGGAAAACTATTTCACTCATTTCTTTTTGAGTAATTTCCTTGGAGGAATACTGTTTCCACATAAGTTTTAATGCGATGACTGCAATTACCGCGTCGATATTTACACAGAAAACCTTTGGAGATGCGCCAACTTCATAAAGGGACCAGACAAGTTTATGATAAAAATCTAAAAAAATATTATAAATTCCTTTGCTTTCAAACTGCTTGGAAATATAATCTTCCCGTGGGTCCAGGTTTACTTTTTTATCTTTAAAGACAGGGTGGTTTGTGCAGGGTATTTTATCATAGTTCAATATCCCTCTTGCTTTTGCCTGTGTTTTATATTCCTTATAAGCTGCGGCTACTTTATCAGCCATTTTTTTTAAGTTCACTTTATGTTTTTTATTCCCCGGTGTATCTATTTTTACTCCTTCAAGCTTTTCCAATAGAAACTGTACAGCTTCAAACCCGTTTCCACCATGAGCAAGCCCTGCATTTGTCATAAAACCGACATAAGCTAATGAAATATCATTCCTCGCGCTTACGCTCTCTTTTGCACCTTTGGAACTGATAGTTCCCGGTCCGTTTGTGATGGTTAGAGCCAGCAGGGAGTTGAACTCTGCTAATTCAGAGATTGATGGTTTACGGTTGAACAGGATTTGAAAGCACGTTTCAGTAAAGGATTTTTTTAGCAGGTTAACGTCGCTTATAGTAGTGATACGTTTCCAGTAAATGTTATTCTCCGGTTTAATCACACTCAAGCCTACCATAGAAGCCTGAATAGAGAAGTGAACAGGCAGGTTTTCCGCTGTTTCTCTTGAAATTCGTTTACCGGATAATGCGTCCCATCCAAAACTCAGCAATATGGAGCAAATCAAAAACTCCAGCTCGCACTTTATAGATTTTTTCTTTGATTTTAAATTCCCCAATATTTTTATAGTTGTTTTGTCAATGCCGTTCTTGTTTTTAAGGCCATTTAATTCTTTGAATAGTAAAGATACAACTTCATTTTCCTTATTCTGCTTTTTTGTTCCTAAAATGCTAATAAGTTTTTTTGCCGCTCCATTTGCATCATAATTTGTGGCATTGACATCGGATTCCACATTTTCAGCAAATGATGAAATGAGCTTACTGGTTATGTCCTTAAAGGTCTTGAACTTTGCGTTATTTCCTAAAAGAGCGATCACGGAAGCGAGGTAGGCATTTGGTGTACAGTTATTATCTTTTCCTAGAGTAACTACAGGCAGTAAGTTTGAGTTTAAAGCTATGAAATAATTTAAAATAATATTAAGCAATTTTTGCTGTTCTTTCTTTAATGTGGTTTTTGTCAGGGCAAAAAAGATATTTGCTTCAAAAGAATACCTGGTCAAATCAAGTATAGAACGCCCATGCAGCTCAGTAATTTGTGTCTTCCTGTCCATTTTACTGGCACCGCTTTTGTTTCTCATTGAATCCCTGAGATAGTTGGCACCGATTTGTCTATTAACAACTTCTATTTCATCACAATAAGGCTTTATAGCTTTTACAACAGGAATTGAAAGCTTTTTAGGAAGTTTTAAGCCTACATCATTTGCAAACCAGGGTTTTAGAGAAAGATCGCCAATCGGTTGAAAATCTGGAGAAATCCCATGTTTACGCATAACCAGTTTCAATGCTTCAGGAATATATTGAATGCTGGTAACCCTTATTCCTTTTTTCGAGACCTTTGCTTTATCTGGATTGTATGCCTCCATGCCAAAGTAACTATCAAACCATTCTTCTTTCACGATAGCATCATCGCCGGAACCTCCTATTGCCCCAGCGTGACCGCAGGCTCGTGTGATGTCTTTCTTCCACCTGCCGGTAATACAGGCAACAATCGGTTTTGTGAATTTGAATTTTTTTTCTCGAATCCAGTCCAATGCCTGTTTTTCATAATAGCCGCCTGGTTCTATATAAAGCACAACAGCCTTGGTACGCGGATCATTCTCAGCACAATATAAAAATTCGGGCAATGCGAAATGGACATAAATATCTTTACCTGAGCTAACAACAGTAGTGAGCCCGAATCCGGCAGTTTTCAAATATTCGGATATAGTTGTACAGAAATTTCCAGAATTACTGTGGATTGCGATAGAACCTTTTTTCAAGCTTTCCGCGGGATGGCTCCCTCCTAAAGCGCCTCCAACACGCACCCTGTCCCAGGCATTAGCTATTCCGAGAGAGTTAGCTCCTACAACATCGACTTTTTCATGTTGGCAAAGCGCCCTGACCATTCTAGAGTCTTTGACAGATATTTTTTCAGTAATGATTACTATAGTTTTTAAACTTTTATTATTATCCAGCAGCTCCGCCACTGCGAAATAAACGGCAGTAGGAGGCAGGTATATAACCCCGGTATCAAAATTATAGTTCTTACAAACTTCCTTGACACCTCCAAAGACAGGAATAGTACCTAATTTAGTTTCGAGTTGTCCCGGCCGACCGTATTGCACTCCGGCAACAATATTGCCACCGCTATATTCGTGCGAAATAGGAGATACTTTAGAGCTTTCTCCACCTAAAATATTCATTACGCATACACGGGTATTCTTATTGACAAGCTGTTTCAAAGAATCAATGCCAACGTAATAGTCAAAGGGGTTTTTATTGTTATTTCCGCTCATTGAAGTATTATCTCTCCTATCTCTTTAGCTTTAAAAATTGTTTTTTCCCTTCCTTTGCCCACCACTTGTCTATTTCAAGGGCATAGTAAAGAGTTTGCATCATGCTGCTGTTATGAGCAAAAATGCGATAGGGTAGTCCCATCGAGTTTAAGGTATCATGGGCATAAGCCATTCCTTTAATTAGATTGGGTCCACCACGGCCAATTACAACATAACAGGGATGAACCCCATGCTCAGCCGAGTGATCTTTTAATGCGTCAAAAATCGCTTTAAATGTTACAAAAATGTCAGTATTGTTCGCTTTTCCGCCTATTACTAAAAGCACACTGGTTTGTTTTAGCCAGTACTTGTATACTATTCTTGCAATACTGTACATTTTTTCGTAAGGGGGATTTCCGCCGAAATCACTAGAAATAGAGGTGCGTTCGGCAAGAATTTCAGTTGCAGCGCTGTTTGCGCCGCCACCGAACATAAATGGTGTGATGGTTCCTTTAGGATTAATTTCTACTACATCACTTTGTCCCTGGTAAGTTCTCAATGTATTAATCTCTGCCTCGAAATCAGTAACTTCGGTGTCAAATATTTCCTGCGGAAAGCCAAGTCGTTTAAATGCGGGATTGTCTTGATCAAATGAAGCTTTAATATCACAGGCTACAGGTATAGGCCTCTTACCCAACTTACTCATTCTAATTGGATTTAACTCTAAAGTTGTAAGTCCATAATTATTATAAAGTTCCCACAATTTCGGAAGTTGCTGAACCAGGGGGCTAATACAATTTTTTGGACATCCCAACTCAACTAAAGTGTCATTAATATGAAATGCCTTTATTCCGGTAATCGGGTCGAAATCAACCGTTTTTTTCTTATCTTCCGGTAATTCCTCTATATCCACGCCACCGAAGGGTGTTATTGTAAAGGTAGGTCTTCTATGGATAGTGGAAGCCGTTATATTGAAATAAACTTCCACATCAGATGGAATAAATTCTTCAAAAGTTACACCATTTGCATGAACAATCTGGTTGTTATTTCGGTGCCTGGCAAAAAAAAGTTCTCTTTTGGCATCGAGGGCATCAGAAACGTGATCCACTATCCTTACCAGGCCGGCTTTCCCTTTTTTTCCGATGCCGCCCATAAAACAGGGTTTTATGACAATTTTCCCTCTTTTTGCGATCAGGTTCTTAATTTCTTCAACTGACGCCTCTTCATCCAATACAGCAGTCACAGGGAACTCGACCAAATCTAATAATTTTTTTCCAAACTTTAAGCCTGTTAATTGCATTAAATTTATCCTGACAAAGAATATTATACCAAAGAAGAATTTTGCATAGTAACAAAACAAAAATAAATTTGCAAATAGTATTTTAAAAAAATAATCAAATGAACCAATATTTTAGTTGATTTTAAAATTTGGATATGTTATTTCTCACTAATAAGAAAGGAAGGTCCCATGACTAAGCTAGACATTATTAATGAAGTATCGGAGAGGGTTGGATTACCGAGAAATATATCTGAGAAAGCGATTGAATCTATTATTGCTCTTATTAAAGAGACCTTAGCAAAAGGAGAACCGGTTATTTTAAGAAAGTTCGGTTCTTTCCATGTAAAAGAAAAAAGAGAAAGGGTTGGGAGGAATCCCAAAACAGGAGAAGAGGCGACTATTTCAGCCCGTCGTGTGGTGAGATTCAAGTCAGGCAAATACTTCAAACAGATTGTGAATTCCGGCGTTTCTTAATCTTCATAAGAATTCCGCTACTATAAAATAAGCATTGCGTCTCCATAACTGTAAAATCTGTATTTTTTTTCAATGGCTTCCCGGTATGCTTTTTGCGTTAAGTTTTTTCCTGCAAAGGCATAAACCAGCATCAGTAGAGTTGATCCGGGTAAATGAAAATTAGTTAAAAGCGCGTTTACAAACCGAAAGTTAAACCCGGGGTATATGAACAGGTCTGTCCTGCCTCTCAACGGGTTTACAGTGTTCCCTTCAATATTGATACTTTCAATGGTTCTTGATGATGTGGTACCTGCGCCAATAATCCTCCTTTTTTCTAATACTGCTTTTTTTATTTTTTTTGCGGAAGGGGGATCAATTTCAAAATATTCAGGATCCATGGAGTGTTGTTCAATGAATTCGGTTTTTACAGGTTTGAATGTTCCGGCGCCCACATGAAGAGTTACTTCTGCTATTTCCACTCCCTTTTTCTTTAACCTACTGAGGATATCCTCAGTAAAATGAAGTCCTGCTGTAGGAGCGGCAATAGCCCCGACCTTAGACGCATATACGGTTTGATAACGCTCTTTATCCAGTATGGATGAAGGCTTGCCTTGATTTCGTTTGATATAGGGAGGCAGGGGAATTAGCCCGACCTTATCTAAAATTTTTTTAGCACTTTCTTTGCTGTCAAATTGAATGAGCCGTTGCGCTCTGTATTCTTCATCACTCAGATTGCTTTTATCTTTCCCGACAATCACAGCGGAAACGCCACTGAGACTGAAAGTGATTTCTGTATTTTCTTTTAGCTTGCCGGAACTTTTAATCATAGCTTTCCAGATTCCCGGTTCAATCTCTTGCGTTAGCAAAATCTCCACCTTCCCGCCGGTATTTTTTTTGCCGATCAATTTTGCGGGAAAAACCTTCGTATTATTAAGCACAAGCAGATCCCCTTTATAGAAATAATCCGGGAAGTTAGAAAAAGTGTTGTGGTTAATAGAACTGTTTTTCCTGTCCAGTATCATCAGTCGAGAATTGTCCCGGGAGGACAAGGGATGTTGGGCAATTAAATCTTTTGGTAAGTGATAATTAAACTCAGAAAGTTTCATAAGAAAACCTTTGATAGCTAAAAAAAATGTCGTCGTGAAAAAATTGTCATGCGGAGCTTGTCGAAGTATAAAGCAATTTTCCGCATGTTGCACTTCGGCAGGCTCAGTGTGAGAAGGTGTTTTATTTTAGTTCTATAAAAAATACCAATTACCGCCATCAAAGTCAAAGAGCTATATGGTTAGCTCAGGTAAAATAAATAATGTGTGTTAGCTCACGGATTTCACAGAATTGCACGGATGAAAAATTTTTTAAATTTCCCCTTTTCTAAAGAGGAATTTTTGTGTCACTCTTACAGGGCTTGAAAGGAATTTTTGCCGATTATTGGCAATAAGGAATTATTTTATGGAAGCGATTTTTTGTTTGAGCAGATGATCCGCGAGGACAAGGGCAAGCATGGATTCTGCTATTGGGACAATGCGGGGACAAATGCAGGGATCATGGCGGCCTTCAACATTTATCTTTTTAGGCCTGCCTTTCCGGTTCACTGTGCGCTGTTCTTGTGCAATAGAGGCGGTGGGTTTGACGGCTAATCGCACAATAATATCGTTTCCATTAGAAATACCACCAACTATACCACCGGCATGATTGGTTTTTGTTGAAATTCTTTTGGATTTTACAATCAGCTCATCATTAGCTTCCGAGCCTTTCATAGAAGAAACGGCAAAGCCGTTTCCGATCTCAATGCCTTTTACACTCCCCAAGCTCATCATTGCTTTTGCTATATCCGCGTCTAATTTGTCAAATACCGGTTCCCCTAAACCAGGCGGTACTCTTTTCGCGATTACTTCAACAATTCCGCCTAAAGAATCACCGGCTTTTTTTGCCCGACGAATTTCATTAACCATTTTTTGTGCTGCTTTTTTATCGGCACACCTCACAGGATTTTTTTCTATTTCTTTTTGGGAGAATTTTTCTGCCTTAATGAACCCTATTTGAACTGTATGGCCGGTAATAGCAATTTTATTTTTTTGAAGTATTTTTTTTGCAACAGCTCCGCAGGCTACTCTGGCTGTAGTTTCACGAGCACTGGATCTCCCACCACCGCGATAATCCCTGATGCCGTACTTGGCCAGATAGGTAAAATCCGCATGACCCGGCCTGAAAAGATTCTTTATCTTTTCATATTTAGACGAGTCTACATCCTGATTTTTTATCAGGAGGGAAATAGGTTGGCCTGTTGTAATACCATCAAATAAGCCAGCTAAAATTTCTACTTTATCCGGTTCTTTTCTGGATGTAGTAATAGAGCTCTGACCCGGGCTTCTCCTGTTTAATTCATTTTGAATACCCTCTTTTTTTAATGGAATACCTGCAGGGCATCCGTCGATGACTACTCCTATTGCTGGTCCATGTGATTCGCCCCAAGTGGTTATTCGAAAGGCATCTCCAAAACTATTTCCAGCCATAATATCTCTAAACTTTAAAAAATGTTAAATATACTAACAGGAATACGGCTGTTAGCAGTCAGCTTTCAACGGTCAGCAATAGAAGAATCAACAATTGACTCTTAAATATTTTCAATTCTCAATAACAAATAACCAATGACTTATGATATATGAGAGTAATTGTCATGCTGAACCCGCCCTCTTTATCCTGTATGTTCTGTCAAAACGCTTCTTACATCTTAAATCTAAATTGAAGGGTTTTCCATGCTGTATCTATGTATTGGCATAAATTTTTTGTAGAATCTCCCCTGGTACGATCTTCAAAAACTATGGGTATTTCCTTTATTCTAAATTTTTTTAGATGGCAGGCATACAAAATCTCTTCAACAATAGAAGGTCCTTTGGATACCATTTTTTCAAGTCTAATGGATTCTAATGCCCGTCGTCTGAAGCATCTGTAACCTGAAGTACAGTCTTTGACATTGATGCGCATAATTATCCTAATATATAAATTGGCGAACCATGTAATAAATTCCCTGAAACCGCTTCGACCGAGCTCTTTTCCGCCTTCAACATTCCTTGACCCGATAACAACATCAGAATTTTGAATTTCCTTTAAAAATGTAGGTATATATTTTGGATGATGAGAATAGTCGCTATCCATCTCAATTATATAATCCGCCCCTTTTTTTAATGCATGTTCAAAGCCAACAATACCTGCAGTTCCCCTCCCTTTGTCATTTTTTCGACATATCAGGTCTACCCTCAAGTTGTTGCTGAAAGAGGACTCTACCAGTTGGCTCGTTCCATCCGGTGAATTATCGTCCACCACTACAACTGAAATATCGTTATTGAGAGAAAGAATATCATTAATTAAATTATTTATATTTTCTCTTTCATTATAGGTTGGGATCATTACCATTGTTTTCATTTTAAAGTTTAACCACTAATTTCGCTAATTAAACGTACAGGAATTTTAATGTAGAGATTCTTCGGTCGCGTCGCTCCCTCAGAATGACAGCACAGAAGTGTCATTCTGAGCGAAGAGAAGAATTTCCAGAATTGGTTCAGGATAAACTCCGCGAAGAATCTAATTTGGCATTTCCAATTTTTTCTACCAATTGCATTGTTTTATCATAAACAGTATCTACAGAGATCATTTTCATGCAATGGTTCTTAATATTACAAGTCCCTTTATAACATGGTGCGCATTCTATTGGTGAGAAAATGATTTCACCTTTTCCGTAAAGATCGATTTCCTGTGGGCATGTGGGTCCAAACAGAGCCAGAACATGTTTTTCATGAGCAATGGCCAAATGCATGGGAAGTGTATCACCACAAATCACCAAATCACATTTCTTTATTAATGATGAAAATTGCAGGAGAAAGTTATGATTCCCAGCTTCATATAACGGTCCACTCATCTTATTTTTGATTTCCTTATTAATTTCGGTTTCAGATTTTCCACCCATGAGCAATATTTTTAGTCCAGTCTGTTTGTTCAACCGTTTAATAACCTCAACATATCCCTCAAGTGTCCATGCTTTGTTGGCAAATACCGATCCTGCTCCAGCATTGATTCCTATAATGAAATCTTTGGAGTTAAAATTAAGTTTTTTAAATAGCTTATTTGCAAATTCATCATTTTCCGTGGAACAGGTCAATTGATATTTTTCTCCTTTGTAACTTAAACCGACTGCTTCAAAGATAATTTTTTGATACGTCTTCTTATTTTCAAAAAATTTAAGCTGATCGAAAATACCCAATTGAAAGGCGTATTCAGCTTCTTTGGTAAAAGGACGGAGATTGCCGTATTTGGTCAAACCAAAGCCTACTTTTCTTTTTGCGGTTATTTTTTCGGCTAAAGCAACCGCTCTAACCTCTTTTTCCAGACAAATCAACAGGTTAAATTCTTGAACCATTAATGTAAGGGTTGAGTTTAATGAAAAATGCAAAATACGGTCAATTTGTTTGTTGTTTTTTAACAAGTCATTTGAGGCCGGATCGACTAACCATGTAATATAACTTTTAGGATGTTTTTTTTTCAGTCCTTCAATCAATGGTGTCGTGCGTAGAACATCTCCCATAGCTCCAAGTTTGATAATTAAGATATTGAATCCCATGGGATTGTACTTATCGCAGCCTTCACATAGTTGTTTAAATTCGCAAGGCTTTTCACCGGTGAAATAGCGGCAGTCAAAATTATATTTCATGATTAATGGTTATAACATGGAAACGGGAAAGGGCGGAATTTTTTTTAAGGAATTAGAAAAGATAGAAAATGAAATGCTAACTGCTTTTTTTGCCGTCAACCATTTCTCTTAATTCTTTTCCGGTCTTAAAGAAAGGGACTTGTTTGGCTGGGACCTCGACTTTAGCTCCTGACTTAGGATTTCTTCCTAACCTGGGATTCCTGCGTCTAACACGAAAACTGCCAAAACCTCTCAACTCGACTTTATTCCCGATAGCTAAAGCGTTTGTAATACAGTCCAGAATGGTATTCACAACCAATTCGGTCTGTTTTTTTGTCAGACCGATTTTGTCAGAAATTTTTTCAACAAGATCAGCTTTTGTCATATTTCCCTGCTTTCACCTTATGACGTCAATCTGCAGTGGGTAAAAATTATCACAACAATCCTTTCTATGTCAAGTACTTTAAAACAAAAAAATTGCAGCAGCAACAACAGTTGTAAATCCCTTTTTTTTGATAACAGTAGACTGGGTGATATTGGTTGTACGAACAATTTTGTCACTGATTTTGAAAACTTCTTTTTTTTCGTCCCAGTTTTTATCTTCATCGAACTCAATACCCAAGGTAGAGGCAAGCATACCCGCCGCTAGGTCTTCGGCATAATCACCGGCGATTTTTTCCGATTCTCCGTAAGCTTTATGCTCGCTCAGGTAACCGTATGTCCCTTTGTCGGTTGGTATGGCACACCCGATAGAAGCGGCTAATAACCTGTTCTTCTCATCGCTGCTGCCGCGAGCCATCACGCAAAAAGTTATCATACCCGGCACCAACTGTTTAAGACCCTCTTTTTTACTAATGATTTTGCAGCCAGAAGGTAAAATGCTGGAAATATGTACAAGGTTACATTTTTCAATCCCTGCGCTCCTTAAGGCAAGCTCGAACGAACGTAGCTCATCACGGTGAGTACCATGCCCCTTTGTAAAAAACATTTTTTTTGGAACGAACTTCATTTTACCTCTTTAAAAGCATTTTTTCATGAATTTATTTACAATTGGTCTTCTTCTATCTTTTCCAAAAGCTTTTGGTGTAATTTTTATTCCCGGTGGACCCTGCCGTCTTTTATATTCACTTTTATCTACTAAATCAAGAACTTTCAGTGTTAAACCTTTTTCAAACTTTTTGGAAATGATCTGATTGAGAGTTTTATCCTCCTCTACATAGGCATGCAGAATAGCATCGAGAATATCATATGGAGGCAGAGAATCCTGATCTTTCTGATTTAGACGCAGTTCTGCGGACGGAGGTCTTTTTATTACATCATCCGGAATGATTTTTATACCCTTTGTCCGGTTGATATAACATGATAAGCGGTAAACCATAGTTTTAGGGACGTCTTTTAGTACTGAAAAACCCCCTGCCGTATCTCCGTAGAGAGTGCAGTATCCCACACTAATTTCACTTTTATTTCCTGTTGTCAGAACCAGCCATCCGAATTTGTTGGAGAGCGCCATTAGCAAATTACCCCTGATTCTGGCCTGGATATTTTCTTCAGTAATATCTTCTTTTTTTCCTTTAAAAGTTTCAGATAGGATCTCTGTATAGGCTTTCATTGCCTTTTTAATAGGCAGAGTTAAAATCTCAATACCTAAATTGAGTGATAGGATATTAGCATCATTTAAGCTTTCTTTAGATGTATAAGGTGACGGCATGGTTACACCTATTACTTTTTGAGTTCCTAAAGCTTCTACTGCTATTGCCGCTGTCAAAGAAGAATCGATGCCGCCGCTTAACCCTACGGCAACTTTTTCAAACTCACTTTTTTTTACGTAATCCCGCGTTCCCAAAACCAGGGCTTTAAAAATTTCTTCAAGAGGTTTGAGCGCAATATTTTTTCTTTTTTGAATGCTCGTATACTTTTTATTTTTTATCACATTTCTGATAAAAACAACATTTGAGTAAGGCTTTTTACCTGTATTTTTTGACTTGGTTTTGGGATTAATATTTAAATCATAAAGGATATAATCTTCTTCAAACTGTTTCCCCGCAGCCAATAACTTGCCTTTTTTATCCATCAACAGGCTATGACCGTCAAATACCAATTCATCCTGGCCGCCCACCAGGTTGTTATAAGCCATAAAAGCATTGTTTTTCAGGGCTCTTTCCGAAAACATTTTAGTTCTCTCTCTCCCTTTATCCGCGTGATATGGTGAAGCGGAAATATTAAAAATCAATACTGCTCTGCCATCTTTGCATTGTTTTGAAACAGGTCCTTCATCAACCCAGATGTCCTCACAAATGTTCACGCCAAAAGTAATATCACCATACTTATAAACAGGATATCTTGCCCCTGGCATGAAATATCTCTTTTCGTCAAATACTCCGTAGTTTGGAAGAAGTGCCTTATGGTAGACATCAACAAGTTTTCGGTTTGATATAATAGCCGCTGCGTTATATGTAAACTTTTTATGATCCACAAATCCGATTACGGCTGTTATATTGTTCACATGAGAAACAATTTTGCTTAGAAACTTTTTATTGGCTTTTAAAAAATCATTATTAAAAAGCAAATCTTCCGGCGGATATCCAGAAATAGCCAGTTCAGGAAATGTAATGATATCCACCTGATCAGAAATTCCACGATTAATAAAATAAATTATTTTTTTGGAATTTTCCTCAAAGTCACCCAGGGTCATGTTGACCTGTGCCAGTGCGATTCTTAAATTGCCCATTTGAGAAGTGTATTAAAAAAAAAGGAAAAAGTACAATAAAGAAGTTAAAAAGGCAAGTGTTTTTCGATTTTTGAAATGGTTGTAAGGTCAGGCGAGAAATTAACTGAAATCTTTTTAATGGCTAAGGTTGTTCGTGTGGAAAATGATGAAGAAAAAAAGAATGACAAATATATAAAAATAACTCTTTGATTTACCACTATCTATCCTAATTTTCAAAACCTCCTACAAGCTTATTTGGATCTTCAGAGCAAAAAAAGTGACAAGGTAAAGGTAATCTAAAATTATTTGCTGTGGCAAAATTAAAGAAGAAAAAGCGGTTAAGTCCATTCTTTACTGCATGTTGAATTAAATGACGCCAAGAATGAACCTGACCCCTTTTCACTGAGGAGAAGCTAAAACATTTATTTTCCAGCACGGGCTCGTATGCCAATACGTTGAGGGAAAAGATGTTGAACTATTCACAACAAGTTTCTATTCATAAAGATTGGACATCAATTATTGAAGAAGAACTTCTTTTTGCATCTACAGCAGTTAATCCTGTATTGAGAGCTCTTCTTTTAAAGGTTAGAAAATGAACCGTAAAAGTAAAAGGGTCAGGTTTGCTATTATTGGATTTGAAATCTTTTAGCAAAGCTTCTCTAAAAAGTTTACATTTTGTTTCGTGTTCTTTTTTAACATGCATTATACTATTGCTATGTAAAAGCTTGTTTTTTTTGAGCATTATTTTGTTTGCTAATCAGAGCGAAGGCTCCATTCAGTTGCGGAGCCTCTCCGCTTTAAGAAATTATCTTTGAATCTTGAAAGATAATTTAACTTTTACCTGGTATTCGGAAACTTTCCCATCAGTAATGTGCCCCCGTTGTTCAACTACTTCCAGCCACGACAGGTATTTTATTGTATTTGCGGCCTCTTTAACAGCATTGTTAACCGCATCCTCAAAACTTTCTTTAGAAGTTCCTACCAGCTCAATTAACTTATAAGTTCCACCGGACATTTATATCTCCTTTTAAAAAATTTATTAATAAAATGTTAATATGATGCATCGAGAAAATAATGTCAACCCTGATATTGTATAAATATCTATCTAAAAACTTTTTAACAATTGTTTTGTTTTAGAATATTTGCTATTATTTTTTCATGCAAGGCAGAGAATTTAAAAAATTTCAGGCTTCTTCGTTGTATTGTCCAAAGTGCAAACAAGCAACAGAGGTTCGGGAGAGGCTGCTGTTGGTTCTTCCGGACGGAGACCTCTTTAATTATTATTGTTCTTTATGTGGTACTTCGGTCGGGAAAAAGAAAGACAGCCAGACTGAAAACAAAAAGATTGTTCTTGGCGGAGGATAAAAGTAGATTATTACCCATCTGTCAGTTGCTAACGACAATTGTTAATAGAAAATTACTAATTAATGCCCTTTCCCCTCCATCATTGGGTAAATATGAAATATAGCGGGGAATATTGCGTCCATGCATTCTTTTACCCCTGTAGCAGAACCGGGGAAATTGATAATCACTGTTTTTCCATTTAATCCTACTAAGCCCCTGGAAAACATGGCGTATGGCGTCCTTTTTTGTCCGTAAGCCTTGATCGCCCCTGCTATACCGGCTAGTTCTCTTTTAATAACTTCGTTTGTTGCTTCAACAGTAACATCCCTCGGGCCAGGACCTGTGCCTCCGGTAGTAATAACCATATGTATTCCATTAGCACAGTAACTTTCAATTTTTTGTTTAATTAATTCTTTTTCATCCGGTAGTACTTCATAATCGATGTTTTTAACGCTAAATTTTTTAAGAGTCTCTACAATAGTTTTTCCTGACTTATCTTCCCTTGTTCCCTGGGAGGCACTGTCTGATGTGACGATAACAACAGCTTTAAATCCATCGGGTAAAGCCACCTTAAAGTCGCTCTTGCCGCCCCTTTTTTCTAAAAGTTTGACAGATGTAATTTCAATTTCATCATCTATGGGCTTTAAAATGTCGTAAATGGTAAGAGCGGCTACACTTGCACCGGTTAAGGCTTCCATTTCCATTCCGGTTTTTGCAGACGCTGTTACTATAACTTCTATTTTAATTTCATTCCCTTTTATTTTAAAATCAACATCCACACTTTCGATAAGGAGAGGATGGCAGTGGGGGATAAGGAAAGGAGTTTTTTTTACCGCTAAAAAACAGGCAGCCTTTGCGTAAGGCAGAGGGTCTCCTTTTGGAACGGTTCCGTTTTGAATGGCCTGAATAGATTGATGGGAGCATTTGACGGTTGAACCGGCAGTTGCTGTCCGTAATGTTTCGTTTTTAAATGTTACATCTTTCATGGTTTTTAGCTCCTTATAATTTGGTATTTTTCTTGGAAATTTGGTATCTTATCATTAAAGTGCCTAAAGTGTAAAGTAAACTAAAGTATTTAAAGTTATAAAATTAAAGTTTGAGGACACTTTGAAATTCCAGAAAAATAAAATAACAGGCGTGATTCTGGCTGGAGGGAAAAACAGAAGGTTTGGTTCCGAAAAAGCCTTGGCTAAGATTAATGGCAAGAGACTAATCGATAGAATTATAGCTGCGATGAGCGAGGTCTTTGAAGAAAATATTATTATTACCAATAACGAAGATTTGTACAAAGAGTTCAATTTAAAAACATATCCCGATATACTCGCAGGAAAAGGGCCTTTAATGGGGGTATATACTGCGCTCCACTATTCTTCCAAGGATATTTTTGTTACGGCGTGTGATATGCCGTTTGCGAGTACAAGCGTAATTAGAAAAATAATTGACAATCTCGAAGGTTATGATGCCGTGATACCTAAACACAGAGGAAAATTACACTTTCTGCACGCAGCTTATTCCTTAAAGTGTTTTGATATCTATAAAAAAAAACTGGCTGGAGGTTTCCTTGGGCTGAAAGATGTTGTAGAAGAGTTAAACTGCAATATTATAGAGGGATTCAAATTTGAAGACGATCATTTATCTCCATTTTTTAACATGAACACGCCTGATGATTTTTTTTTAGTCAAAGATCATTCAAAAGATCTTTGACTATCACAGCAATTAAATTGACAAACAATTTCTGTTCTTCCTTTCAAATAAGTCCTAAATATTTTCTCTTATTAAATCAATCATTAAAATTTCGCTGAGGCAAATAAAAATTCGTTGACAAGGGTTATTCCTTTTTGTATATTACGCTGATAATGAAAACATCTCAACCAAAACATAAAACAAAAAAGAGAAAAAGAACCGGCATCTGTAGCAGGTATGAAAATAAATGCTCGATAAATGGCAGGATATGGATATCCAAAAAAGAGGAGACGTTTCTTGGGTATGGAAGGGTTGTTCTTTTAGAAAGAATAAAGGATTACGGTTCGATAACTAAAGCAGCAAAATCAATGGGGATGTCATACCGGAATGCGTGGGAACTGGTGGCTTCTATGAATAAAT
>CAJXCL010000021.1 GCA_913051775.1 uncultured Nitrospirota bacterium
ATAGGTGGTACACTTTTACGCCGCCAAGTGGTACATTTTTACTCCGGCCTTGACACACACGGAACTTTACTCCTAATTCATCCTTAGCGATACATTCGCATTCTTTGATATCTATTTTCAGAATTTTAGTTTTATATCTATTGTGCATAATTCACTCATTTAAATAAATAGTGGATGATTTAAGGATAACATCAATTATGGAATTACTAAAATTGAAGTGTTATCTTTATACTTCCCCACTTTCGCTTTCTTTTTTTCAACTCAAACTGTTATCATAAACTACAAAGAGGAGAAGGAGTATGGATGTGGAGATTCCCATACACAGATCGGCAGATTGACCCAGCCCCCTGAGATTGGTCCAAAGTTAATGTTAGTATAGGGCCAAAACATTTTTAAGGAGGGCATTTATTATGTCTAAGGGGGAAAAGAGGGTAGCACGTATTATTGACAAGCTCCGGGGGGGGTGAAGTTGAGCTTTCGAAGGGTCAGACGAATGTTCAAGTTTGTAAGAAAGTAGGAGTGACAGAGCAGACTTTTACCGTTGGCGTAAGGAGTATGGAGAGTTAAAGATAGATCAAGCCAAGAGGTTTAAGGAGCTAGAAGGAGAAAATATTCGTTTAAGGAAGCTGGTCTCAGATTTAATGTTGGACAAAGAGATATTAAGGGAGGCGGCCTCAAAAAACTTCTAAGACCGGGGAAGCGAAAGAGGATGGTGACACATATTCAAAGGAAGTTTCCATTTTTATCGCAGTGTCGGGCATGCAAGGTATTAGGACAGCCGAGATCGATCCAAAGAAATCACAAGGGAGTTTCAGATTTTGAAAGCCGTTTAGTTCAACGAATCCTTGATTTAGCGCATAAAGCCGATCAATAATCTTTTTGTCCATTGCTAAAAAAAACTGCCTTGTGACAATTTAATCCTGCATAACTTCATAAACTGTTGCTGTAATTGACTTATTTTCGGATTTAAAAACCTGTTTGACAAGAGATGACTGTTCATATAAAGAATGAATTTCCGATTTTTCCTCACCCTTCGAAAGAATTACAGGCCACGATGGAATAAGTATATGGGTTATTTTGTATTTTTTTAAAAATTGTGATGCAACAGGATGATCTATATTAAAATACATAATTTTAAGTTCATTGCCATCAACCGGCATTATATCCACAGGATTAATTTTTTTTGCGTTAAGAATCCTGTTATTGAAAGATCTCCTTTCTGTTACTGAAGTTGTCCAAGATGCTCCCCACCATCGATGTTTTCCGATAGATGTTGGCACATACACCATCGTAGAATCAAAATCAGTGTTGTTTTTAATCCATGCCATGGCTTGATATTCATTTTTATGCAGGTAAGGCGGATTTCTATGGAAATATTTCTGTTCGATACGGGTAAAAAACACCATGGCTACAATAATCATAGGAAAAGCAATAAAAAATACTTTTTTTGAATTCATGGCTGTTGAAATGCTTGAATGTCCCACGTAGGACGTTGTGCCTCGGCAAAGTATTCCAGTATCATTACCGATGAAATAATTTATAAGCTTGTAAGCAAATGGAAGGATAAAAAATATGGTAAAAAAAGCAACAGATTCTTTGAAATAAAAAATTACTGCAACCATTAAAACGCAAAAAAGCAAAAGAGTCCCTGTCTTAATCTTTTCCTGCAGTTCTTCGGATTGAGTTTTTGCTTTAAGGATTTGTTCATTATTTTGAGTAACTAAAGTTTTCTTGACATCCACAGTGGAAATCCATTCCACTAAAGGAAAAAAAGCGTATGCAGCAAGAATTGGGAGTAAATAATTAAATCCGTACCACATAAGCCCCCATAACTCAACGAAAGTAAATGGCGATGTAAACCTCAAGTTTGTTCCAAAAAAACCATCCATTGCGGAAGCTTCCTGTATATTAAATTTAAACCAAGCAGGATTAAACAGCTTTAAAATAGACCAATGCTGAACTAATATCAAAAGCGAAACAAACATTGTAAGGAGGAATATTTCTATTTTTCTTCTCCGAAAAGATAAAATGAAGCATCCGGCAAAGGACAAGTATACAAGCAAGTTGCTTTGCCAGTGTAGCATACCGTTTAAAATATAATACTGAAGCTGGCTTTGGAGTTTGTTTATGTCAGGACTAATGATATCTATTTTATTGGAATGAAAAAACCAGAGCGAAAAGATGGTCCCGCCAACTGACAAGATTGTTATAATTTTTTTGTAATCAATTTTCTTATTGACACCTCTGGCTAAAGGCAGCAATAAACAAAACATTATTATTCCCGTTCCCAGCCATAAAAAATATTTCGGGTGAATTAAGGCACTGAAACCAAAAAATATTCCCGGTAAAACAGCGTTTACTAACCTGGAAGTTTTTAGGCAGTTCGCTAATGCCAATATAAATGCCGTTGCACACAAAATACCCATTAATTCTGTCGACTGACCATCATGGAATATATCAAAAATATTTCTGTTCAGAGAAAACAATCCTGCGATTAACCCTAAAAAATAGTTGTTTGTTAGAAAACTAACCGTTGCAAAAAGGAGCAGGCAAAACAGGCTTACAGTGATAACCATGAGAACCATAATAGTGTCAGTAATGGAACTATTCATCAGATCTGAAAAAATGGCAGTTAAAACAGAGTAAGCAGGTGGATAGGAAATTATTATTTTATCCAAGTTACCTAATGGGGATACAACAGGGAAGGCAGGTTCATGCTTAATAAAAAAAGCAATAGCGCCCTGCTGCTGCGCATCAACATCAGGAGGGACATAAAAATTTACGAATAAATTGGCAGGTAGAAAAAATCCAAGAAACAAGAGCAGTAAAAAAAATATTAAGGGAATTAAACTTGAATTAATGTTTAGCTTAAAATAAGTAAATAAATTATTTCTTTTAAGATAAATTGCTAAAAAAGCTAAAATAACATTAAAAAGGACATATAAAATAAAGTTAAAAGGAATTCCAATAAGAATTAGAATTGCCCATAATCCAGCAGAAAGAACAAGACCAAAGGCTATGGAGCATATTATTGTTGATATAAGGTCAAGCCTATCAAAAAATAAAACTGTTGCTGCCAATCCGATAGGAAAAACTACTACGGTTATATAAAAATATCCTTTAATAAATAAAATTGAATTCCGTCCGCTGAAATGATAAGTAAAACCCAAATAATTCCAGCAGACAAGCATCCCTGCAAATGTCAAAATGGTTAAAAGTACGTTGTTGCTCACAAACTTCATTAGTTTTTAAAACCTGAATTGGTAAATTCTATAGAATTTGTTTAAAATAACTACTAAACTTAGTATTAAAATAGCCCTGATAGTAATAAGTGTCAATAAGTATGGCGAGAAAAAGCTGGTTCATTAAATTTATAGGAATTGGAATATTTGTTTTTATTTTTGCTAAAATAGATTTTCCCAATTTCATAAAAATCTGGAAAGAAATCAGTGCACTGTTTCTCTTTGGCGCAATATTATCGATGATTATCCTCATTATAGCTCACGGGATTAAATGGAAATGTATATTGCAATTTTTTTCTGTCCCGGTTCGGTTCGGTGAAAGCATCAGTATCTTTTGGCTCGGAGCTTTTATAGGAATGGTAACACCTGGCAAAATTGGTGAGTTGCTAAAAATATACTTTTTGGACAAAACAGGGCATTCAAGACTGAGAGCATTTTTAAGCGTGATATTAGACCGGTTCACAGATTTAACCTCACTCGCTTTAATAGGAATTATCAGCACATTTTTTGTTTTTAAGTGGAAGCTTAATTTTGTTCAATGTCTTCTTGTTATTTTTATAATTGGTGTAGTTTCTTTTTTAGCCTTTAGTCATAAAAGTCGTTTCTATAATGTGGTCCAAAATTTCGTGAATAAATTCATTCCGATTCTTTCCAATCCCTTTAAAAAATTGACTTATGAGAATATATTAGTTGAATGGAAACAAGCTGATAAAAGTTCTCTCTGGTTAGCCCTGTTCCTGGTACTTATTTGCTGGTTTGTTTATTTTCTCAGTCGTTATTTTTTACTTGTCTCGCTCAGCATACCTCTGTCCTTTATTGATATGGCTGCCTGCGTATCGATGTCTGCTTTGTTGACATCGTTGCCTGTTAGTATTAACGGAATAGGGACAAGGGAGGCGTCTTTCGCCTATCTGTTTTCATTCTTTGGCTTAACTTTGGAGGAAGCTGTTGCCTTTTCATTAATAATTCTTATGTCTGATGCATTTACTGTGACATTTGGCAGTATTTCCTATTATCGTTTATGCTCGCGTTTCAACCTTAATCTCAGAGAAGACGCTGCCAAAGTAAAAGAATCTTTTTTAGCCATCAGAAACTAAAGATAAATAAATTCCTAAAATCGTTATTTTTTGAGACCGAGTCTTAACAAAAACAAAGGTTTTAATCTTTTAAACCAGCCAATAAAAGGGGTAACTTTCGTATATTGGCTATAGATGACTTTTTGCGGGTAAAACTTGGTAACCGGCACTTCTCTTACTTTATAATCTAATAGCAGTACTTTAATGGATAGATAATACTCTAAAGGTTCTCTTAACCATTCTTGATTAAGGTTAATTCCCGGATCATCTAAAATATTTAGCTTGTAAGCTCGGAAACCATTGGTCCCGTCGGTAACTTTTTGTCCATAGAGTATTCTAATCGCCCAGGTATACAGTTTAGTGAAAAGCAACCTGTGATACGGCATTTTGCCGTGTTCTCCACCTTTTAAATAGCGCGAACCCTGAACATAATCAACCCCATCATTGATGATCGGCTCAATAAGCTTTTTAATTTCATCGGGGTTGTCTTTCCCGTTGCCTGCCATCACAACAATGACTTGATAGTTTTTATTTTGCGAGTACCGCAACCCTTTTCTTATCGCAAATCCAATCCCCTGTCTCGTTTTACTGTGTAAAATTGTAGCCCGGCCTGTTGCTTCAACTGCCTTTTTAGTATCATCTTGTGAACCATCATTAACTACTACAACCTCATCTATCAAATCAAAAGGAATCTTCTTTACTACTTCGGCAGTTTTATTTCGCTCATTGTAGGCTGGAATAACAACCGCTATCTTGTAGTTTTTATACATGAGTCTTCTTTTAAGTGGATAATCCGATGTTCTCTCTCTTCCATAAATTCTATAACATCACTCATAGTACAAATCCAAACATTATCTAAAGCTGCTATCCACTTGAGCAACTCTTCATAATAATAAAATCGTTCCTTAATTAAACGAGGGTGGTTATTAATAACCATAACTCCGCCAATATTAACAACCCTCTGGGTTAATTCTTTAATAACTCCCAGTCCTTCTTCGTCACTCAAATATAGATCCCTGAAAACCCGGTCATCTTGAATTGTCAAAGGAATTTCCCAAATACCGATTCCCGGATAACGATACGGATAGAAAGTTTCTACCGCCTGACCATAACAACTAACTGTTTTCATAGAACTGTCATATTTAATCCCTAATTCTTTTAAAGATTTCAATAATCTGGGTGTAACAGCAAAAGCCGGAGCCCGATAACCTTTAACAGAAAAATTAAGTTTTTCTAAAGCTAAAGATAGTTCTTTGATAATTCTTTGAGCAGGTCGGATACCGATAGCAATATCATGAGTATATCCATGCAACCCAATTTCAAATCCATTGCTGTCTAATTCTTTAAGCCAGGCAGATTCCGGTTGGTATCCCCAATGAGTTAAAAAGTTGAAAGTTGATCGAATATTATATTTTCTGTTCAGGTCATAGACTTCACGGCTAAATTCATAATCTTCAACACAATCTAAATCATGACTAAGACAAACAACCGCTTGGTTTCCTCGCCAATCAATAGGGGGGAGTGATAATTTCCTTCTAAGCGTCATATCCAGTTCAGTAAAGCGACAGTGGTTAATCTCAACTAATTTTTTTCTTCTCAACTGGCGAATCTTTTTTATACTATCTAAAATATAATAACGATTATGTTCTCTCAAAAATTTAACAATTTTATGGGTCAATCTCCTTACTTGTCCCTCTCTCCAGGAAACAACCTGACAATCTAAAAAACCATGATAATGATTTTCTTCTATATCCGGTATTACCTCCCCTAACACTTTTAGCCTTTTTACTGGTATACCCAACCAGAGAGCCAAATTTTCCAATACTTCATTATCTAATTTTGCTAAATTCATCCTTCCAACCTTAAGAGTAATTTCAGTCCACCGAACAGGTTTTTAATATCGACCATAGAGCGAATGCTAATCAATTTTCCAAAAATATAAGAAGGCCTGAGATAATATTCTAAATAAGCTCGCTTTTGCCATTTAAGGATTTTCTCTGCAGGTAATCCGGGCAAATTAAGCGGTGGTTTGTTGTTTCCAACTAGAGTAAAATCTTTCCAATTAAAATCTGGTCTCAGGTATCCTTCTTCCTTTGCAATTCTGTAAAACTCTGTTCCGGGATACGGGCTGGCAATAAAAAAAGCCATTGTATGAGTATTTAATTTTTTTGCTAGCCTGATACTTTGTTTAATTGTTTCTTCTGTTTCACCGATATTGCCAAGCATAAAATTTCCTGCTGTTTGAATACCCGCTTTTTTTACCAACTTTACTCCTTCTTCTGCATTCTCCAGCGCCACCTTTTTTTTCATTTTATCCAAAATCATTTGAGAACCTGATTCAAAACCAAACATAATTTTTTCACAACCCGCCGCTTTCATTTCCCGTAAAGTTTTTTCGTCCATATAATCAACTCGACACATGCAAACCCATGATACATCCAAATCCCTCCGTCTAATTTCCTGGCAAATTTCGCTCACATGCTTCTTTTTTAAAGTGAATAATTCATCATGAAAATTAAATTCGCCAATGCCATATTTTTGATTGCACTCCTCTATTTCGTTAACGACATTATCTGCACTTCGAAACCTGACTTTTCTCTCCCACATGACTATAGCAATACAATAAGTACATTGATATGGACAACCACGTGAAGTGATCATGTTACCGGCTTTTTTGCTACTGACACGCTTTGTAGGTGGAGGAAAGTAAATTTCTAATGGAAAAAGGTCACGCGCTGGAAACGGCACTGAATCTAAATCCGGTATTAGCTTTCGTTGCGGGCTTTGATGGATATTTCCATTATCGCCTTGGTAGGCAATTCCATTAATTTTTCTGAAAGGCCGGTTTTGATCTACCGCTTCCACTAATTCTTTAAAAGTTTCTTCTCCTTCGCCAACCACGCAGAAATCAATTGACTTTTCAGCTACCGTCTCTTTGGGAGAAACCGTGGGATGCGGACCTCCAGCGATCACAACGATCTTAGATGAAATCTTTTTTACAATATCAGCCACAGCAACAACTTGATCATAAGCCGGGGTAGGCATGGTAATGCCGACAATATCAGGCTTAATTTCTTTCAGCCGTTCCTCAATGTTTTGAAACGTCATACGTAAACCTTCACAATCCAGGACGTCAATTTTAATCTCCGGTCTGCATTTTCTTAAGTAGCTTGCTAGATAGGCTAAATTTAAAGGAAGGGCATTCCCTCCATGTCCCTCCAAACCACCGTAATCCGTAAAAGGTGGATTTACTAACAATACATTCATAGCAAAATCACCTTCCTATTCCTAAAACTTTAAATCCCATTTTTAATTTCTTTCTGAATTCATTAAATGATCTAATTTTAAGCAAATTTGATAAAATATATGACGGCCTTCCATAAAAACTACTGTAAAAATGATCTAATAAATCAAATAGTTCCTGCTGGGAAAAGTTTTCTTCCCAATATTTGGTAACTACTCCTTTTTCAGGGTGACGTGCAAATTCACGCCAATAATCATTTTTGATGACTCCCCCGGCAAGGGCCTGTTCATATATTGCTGTTGCCGGATAGGGAGTTAAAATTGTTATATGGACAAATTCGGGTTTTAATTTTTTAGCTAATTTAACGCTCTCTTCAATATCTTCTTTTGTTTCCGTCGGCATTCCAATCATAAAATAAGCAAGGGTTTTCATTTTTAACTGACGGCAAATATTAAATACCTTTTCTATTTGTTCTACGGAAATACCTTTGTTTAAGATTTTTAAAATCTTTTCTGTACCGGCTTCTACACCAAAATGAATTTGTTTACAACCAGAGTCACTTAACTTTGTTAACATGTCTTCATCAACCGTATCCACTCGAGTTCTAATGTCCCAGGAAAATTTTAATCCACGGCTAACTATCTCATCACAAATGTCAATCACCCTCCTGCGGTTTACAGTAAAAGTATCGTCGTAAACCATAACCTCCTCAATCCCCATTTCAACACAGGCCGCCATCTCGTCAACAACATTTTTCGCGCTCCTTGCCCGGAATTTCTTGCCATACTGAGGGCGGTCACAAAAAGTGCACGGAAAAGGACAACCCCGGCTGGTAAACATTGTCGTTACTATTTTATTTCCACTTAAAACCGAATAATATTTTTTTATGTCTGTTAAATGCCGAGCGGGGAAAGGGAAGATGTCTAAATCTTTAATGGATTCACTGACACCATTATCAATAATGCCGTTCCCATTTTTAAAGACAACCCCTTTTACATCAAGTGGTTTTTGCTCTTGAGAAATTTTTTTGCAAAGCTCAAAAAATGGAACTTCACCTTCTCCCACCACCACATAATCAACGCCCGTGATTTCAATAGTTTCCTTCGGATATATTATTGTGTGAGGCCCGCCCAAAACAATTTTCATTTTGATCAGGGATTTTTTTTCTACCTCCCTCAACAATTTAATTGTCTTTATAACATCTATCATTGTGAACGTCATGGCCGTAATTCCAACCACTAAATCGTCATCAACAGGAATTCTTTTTTTAAACTCTTCGTCGTAATTTAACTTTTCAGCCTGTGCATCTATAATTTTAATTGGGTAGTTGGCATTTTGTTGAAGGTACGACGCTAAATACAATATACCGAGAGGTGGATTATAGCCCCTTTCTTCATCAATAAAGCTGGGGTTGTCCGCTCTTATTTCATTAAAGCGAGGAGGATTAATTAATACTATTTTCATTGCTTTATGGCTTGGATTAATTGTTCAGCTACATTATTGATCTGTTCATTCGTAATAGAGGGGAAAATAGGCAAGGATAAAATATTACGACAGTATTCTTCGGTTTTAGGCAGTGAAACTTTTCCCATAATTTCTACTACCGCAGGTTGAAGATGACAGGGCACAGGATAATGAATACCGGTACAGATGTCCTTTTCTTTTAAAAATTGAACCACTTTATCTCTATTATCTAATTGAATAACGTATAAATGGTAAACATGATGAACATGGTCGCTTTCGCTTGGTAACTTAATCGATAGGTTTTTTAGCAGTTGATTATACAATTGAGCTGCTTCCCGGCGGCGAATGGTGAATTCGGGTAAATGCTTCAGCTGGATAAGGCCAAAAGTTGCCTGAATTTCATTAGCTCGCATATTAAATCCTATTAGTTCGTGTAGGTACTTATCTTTTCGACCATGGTCACGGAGCATCTTTACCTTTTCTACCAATTTTTCATCGTTTGTAACCATAATTCCTCCATCTCCACAAAAAGTTAAGTTTTTGGAGGGATAAAAACTGAAACAACCGACATTACCAAAACTTCCCACTTTTTGACCTCGAAACTCTGCTCCATGAGCTTGAGAAGCGTCTTCTAAAACAAAAAGATCGTATTCTTCCGCCAATGACAATATCTTGTCCATCTCTGCTGAGTTACCATATAGATGAACGGGAATAATCCCTTTAGTTTTTTTATTAATTTTTTCTTCTATTAATTCATGGTCAATTAGGTATTCATCATTAATATCAATGAAAACCGGTTTGGCGCCTACATGAAAAATAGGTTCAACAGTTGGAAAGGCAGTTAGGGATGGAACAATAATTTCATCACCAGACTCAACTCCCAAAGCCATTAAAGACAACTGGATGGCTGAAGTAGCCGAGTTGGCTAATGCGGCATATCTTCTACCGACAAAATTAGCAAATTCTTCTTCAAATTTTCGACAATTATCATTTAAAATGTACTTGCCAGAGTTTAAAACAGCTAAAACTTTTTCTCTAATTTCATCATCTAAATAAACTTGAGAGCATGGGACTTTAATTTGGCTTTTTTTCATATTTTTCTCCCACTGGGCAATATATGTCTGAGAGTCTTTTATTTACTTTTGCGGGAACACCCAATGCGGTCATTTCTGGGGGAATATCTTTAGTCACTACTGCCCCGGCGCCAATCATCGCTCCTTCACCTATTGTAACGCCAGGCAAAATAATCGCACCAGCGCCAACTACAACATTCTTACCAAGCCGTGGTCCACGATTGCATTTATCTTGATGTTGACACCTGGGATGAGGAGTTATCAAAGTTATACATCCCGGCCCCAACCAATTTCCTTTTTCAATTACTGTATCTTCTCCCAGAAAAACATTAGTATGAATCTTCACATTATCGGCGATTTGGCATTTTCCCTCTACTACAGAATGGCTCCCTATTGTTACATTGTTACCAAAAATACTTCCTTCTCTAATTAAAACATTGTGCCCGGTTGAAAAATTATCCCCGATTTTATTATTAGCATAAATTACAGTGTGAGACCTGATTATTGAGTTATTTCCAATTATTGTAGTACCATTTCCCGCTACTCCACGATAACCGATAATGACAAAATCATCCAGAATCACAGATTCACCCAACTGAACATTCTCATGAATAACAACATTATCACTTTTATGTTCTTTCACTATTATTTTTTTCCTAATCTCAGTTTTTGGGGTTTAAACCTTAAATGGACTTCTTTGCCAGTTTCAATGGATTCGTAGATAGCATGAAGCAATTCTAAGGATTTACGTCCTTCTAAGCCATCAACCAGAGCCCTTTTATTTTCCTTAATAGATTTAATTACATCTTTCAAATATTCATAATGACCGAAGCCGTATACATCAGGGGGGTTAGTTCTATATTTACTGAGGGCTTCCCCGTCCCCCTTTTGTTTATCTTCAAACTGCCATGTTTTCATCTCATTAACAGCAAAACCTCCAATCTCTACCAGACCTTTCTCTCCCATTATGCTAACAGACCCTTCAGTGTCGACCGGTCTGGCGGCTGTGGTTGCTTCAATTGTGCCCAATGCACCATTAGCAAATTTGAGGATGACCACACCGGTATCTTCAGTTTCAATATCAGCCAGGGCAGTAATAGCTTTTGCATAGACACTCTCTACATCACCCAGCAACCATACTAATAGATCAATATGATGACTTGCCTGATCTGCCAGAACACCACCGGCCATTGCCCAAGTGCCATGCCAGGTATTGTGGTAATACTGCTCTCTTCTACACCATCTTACCCTCACAGTCCCTACAATTAATTTCCCGAACCTCCCTTTATCCACTGTTTCTTTTAATTTAATAACCGGTAAATTATAGCGATTCTGTTTAACAACAAATAAACGACAATTATTTTCGTCACACGCCTTTATCATGTTGTCAGCATCATCCAATGTTAGAGCCATTGGTTTTTCAACTACTATATGTTTACCGTAACGAGAAATATCAATTGCTTGTTTAGCATGATAACCACTTTCCGTTAAAATATTAACCACATCTATTGCTGGTTCTTTTTCCAACATTTCTTCCCAGTTCAGATAATAAGGTACATTAAATTTTTCTGAATATTCTTCAGCTCTTTCAACTTTCAAATCACACACTGCTACTAACTTGCCTTCTTTTAATTTAGTTAAAACATTTGCATGTTTGGCAGCCACTCGACCACAACCAATTATTGCAAAATTTAATTTTTCATTACTACCCATGTTTTATTCTCCAAGTATTATTTAAGTTATTCCTACCGTGGAAAAACCGCAACTAAAAATAAATCACATAAACAAAGAGTTAAAGAGAAAAAAATTATTCTTCTCTTTAACTCTTTGTCTCTTTTCAACAACAGACAGCAATAATCTTCGTAAAAAAGTGTTCTATTTGAATGAATCAGTTTAACAGTGTTTTTGAAGAAATTCTACGGATATTCAAAAAAGAGAGACTATATATTGGAGATTGGAATTAATTATTTTCTTCCTATGGCAATAAAATAAAATCTGGGATAAATAAAAAATTCTAATTTTTTAAGAATCGGCAGGAGAGCTAATGGCGTGATATTAGGCAATATCCCTCCACTGCCACCCGCGGCTACTACTTCACATTTTGCTTTTTTAAGTAAACCTTCAAGATAACTTTTGCTGAATTTTACCGTTCCTCTTTCTTCTGCTTTAAGAACACTATAAAGAAACATCAAAGGGTTATTTCTATTTGGTTCCGATAAAGCAATAAACCTTCTTGAAACTCTTACCATCTCTCGAACAGCAACTTCAGGGGGCCAGAGATGGTGCAAGAGATTTGAACAAAAAACGATATCATATGAATTATTTTTAAAAGGTAATTCTAAAGCTGACCCCAGGACTTTTGGCTTTACCGGATTATTTTTTAACATACAAAAAGAAAAATCAAAAGTTGTAACATTAAAGTCTCTTTCCAGGTAATAAGAAAAAAACCCATTTCCGGAACCGATGTCCAATAAACTTGTATTCTTCTCTAAAGCTTCGGATTTGCATATAGCATTAATTACAAAATCAATTTTGGGAATGGCGAATGCTTCTATAACGGGGTGATTCGGTTGCCTGCGTCCTTCCTGGTTTTCCCAGAATTTTTTTTGATCTTTGAAAGTTGGGATTATGCTGTTTTTTTTCAAGTTCTAATCTCCGTATTTCAAAAACAGGTATTTGCAAATAAATAATATACTTTCTTCATAATTCAATCTCTTAAAAAATAATTGTAGACTTTAATATATTGGTTTTCAAATGAAATTCTAAATTCACAATCTAAAATTTCCAGTTCATGATCCATAAATTAACCTACCCAAAATCTTTAAAGGAATGGTAAGTTTATTTGTGTATGCTTCATATGACAGTGAAACTGATACTCCTAAACCGTATTTGTTAAATTTAACCAAAGATCAAAAGAAAACTTCTGCCAGGATTCCAATCATATATTTTGATTTAGACTAAAAGTTAAGAAAATATGGAGATTTATTTAAAATATATTCTTATGGGTATGTTAAGATTAGAAACCCAAAGGTTTTTTAGTAATATCCTTAAATGGCTGATCCTTAAACAGGGAATTTCTTCACGAGACTGGTAAGAAGAGGGCTGTTGGTTCCTGTTGCCAGAGACGTAGATAAAAAAACATTTTTTTCTTTAATCTGAATTTTATAGGCAACAAAATAAAAATCCATTTGAATTGTTGACATTTTTTGATAGTTCTGATAAAAAAGTTGACTTCTGCGGGCATTTGAGTAAAATGCTTGGTTTTCTGGAGGGTTAGGCATTATGCAGACAGTTAAGAAAATAATGTCAAAGGGCATAGAAAAAAATCGATTGAGACGTCGGTGAAAGATATAGCAAAAATTATGACAGAGAAAAAGATTGGCAGTGTGTTGATTGAAGATCAAGGCAATATTATCGGAATGATTAAGGAAAACATTCGTTTGTCATACTGAGACAGATATTGTGCGGAAAGTAGGTGCAGAGGATATGTCTCTGCAGGATACTTTAGCAAGCAGAATTATGAATTCCCTGTCTTGACTGTAGATGCTGAAACATCTATTTTGGGTGCTAGTTATATAATGGATCAGCATGGAATCCGGCATTTGGCTGTTAAAGAAGAAGATAATATCGTAGGAGTAATTTCTGTACGAGATATTATTCGTCCCGTGAATTTAGATGAGGAGCCTTATTAAATGGTTCAATCGCAAACAAAGGACAGATATCATACTGTCGTCCCGGATATCGATTATTTTGAAAAGCAGATAAAGTGTCAGTATGCCTGCCCAGTTAATACTCCTTCCGGACACTATGTAACTGCGATTTCTGAAGGTGAGTTTGATAAGGCGGCAGTCCTTGCCCGCGGGCCAAACCCTTTTGCCCAGATTTGCGGAAGAGTATGCGCAGCCCCCTGCCAGCAGGCCTGCAGGCGAGGTTCTTTAGATGAAAATATTCAGATAAGAATGCTAAAGAGATCCGCTATGTTGTATGAAACAGAGAACACTAAAAAGCAAATTCAAACAGGGGACAAAGTTGCAATAGTTGGATCCGGACCTGCAGGAATGGCCGCGGCAGACTATCTTGGACGCCGAGGATATAGGGTTACAATCCTTGAAATGCTTGATAAACTCGCAGGAATGTTCGCAGGAATGTTAGTAGCAGGAGTCCCTCGATACAGGTTAACCAATGAAATAATAAGTAAGGACATTGATCCTATTTTGAATTTGGGTGTTGAAGTGCGTACTGGAGTGAAAGTTGGACATGACGTTACTATTGCTGATCTTAAAAAAGAAGGCTTTAAAGCAGTCATTCTTGCTATAGGGGCGCAATTGAGCAGGAGAATACCTCTGGATGGGCTTGAACTTCCTGGAGTATTGCAGGGAGTGGAAGTGATGCGAAACATTAACATGGGAAAAAGAATAGCTTTAGGCAAGAAGGTAGTTGTAATCGGAGGAGGAAATGTGGCTATGGATGTTGCCCGCTCCATGGTCCGTCTTGGCAGAGAAGTCCATCTTACCTGCCTGGAAGCAATGAAAGGCTCTACTGACGGGTCGGATTTAAGAGAAGAAATGCCCGCGGATCAAGTGGAAGTTGATGAAGGTACGGAAGAAGGTATTACTATCCACTGCTCCAGGGGACCGAAAAAAGTCATTGAAGAAAATGGTCGTGTTTTAGGCCTTTTAACTATTGGCGTCAAAAAAGTATTTGATGAAAACGGACGTTTTAATCCCGCTTTTATGGAAGGGACGACAAGCCTTATCGAGGCAGACAACGTGATCCTCTCTGTGGGCCAGATGTCGGATGCCTCTTTCCTGGATACTGCTAAAGGTTTCAGAGTAACACGTTTCGGGACTATAGAGGTAGAACAAGATACACTGTTTACCTTTGTACCCGGTGTTTATGCTGCCGGCGATTTTGTTTCAGGACCTCGCACAGCCATCGAGGCTATTGCCCAGGGAAAGGCTGCCGGTCAAAGCGTCGATGAATTTTTAAGAGGGGTAGAGCGTAAACCTATTTATAAAAAGGCTAAAATGACTGTGGTTCCCAAAAGGAACTGGCATGTTAATTATACTCATATAACACAACAGAGAATGCCGATCCTCGACGCAGAAAACAGAAAAAAAAGTTTGAAAGAGGTGGAAATAGGTTTTTCGGAAGAGATGGCAATGAAAGAGGGTTCCCGTTGTCTCCAGTGCATGGTTAATCCTATTTTTGACGGATCCAAATGCATTCTCTGCGGCGGTTGCGTCGATGTATGCCCCCATTATTGTCTCAAAATAGTTCCTGTTGGGTTGCTTGAAGGTGATGAAACTCTTCGAAAAGTGGTTTTTAATCATTATGGAATTTCGTTAGAAGATTTCCAAACCAGTGAATATAAGAAAAAATTGCCTGACGGTGGTTCTGTAATGCTAAAGGATGAGGATAAATGTATTAGGTGCGGACTCTGTGATACTCGCTGCCCGACAGGGGCTGTTACCATGGAATTGCTTAAAGTTGAGTCCCAAACAGAAGGATATAGTGCGGTCATTTAGCTGTCAGTTTCGAGTGGTCAGCTATCAGTAAAATATAATTTATTCAGGCGGAATATGCGCTTTATATATGCATTAGTAGTACTTTGACGTTTTTATCTCTATGAACTGAAAGTTCACGGATAACGGCTGAATGCTATTTAAAAAATGGAAAATACTGAAAACAAAAAAAATAATTCAGAAGAAGAATTAAAACTTTCCCGCAGAAATCTTTTTGCAATCGCTGGCTGGGGGGGACTATTAACATCAATGGCAGCATCGGTTGGCGCTGCTCTAAGATTTATGTTTCCCAATGTGCTGTACGAACCTTCTCCTATTGTAAAGCTGGGCAAAACTTCTGATTACGCAGAAGGAAGTATCACTTTTAATGAGTCTGAGCGAATGTTTATTTTTAGGGATTCAACAGGGTTCAAGGTCATTTCTGCAATATGTACTCATCTTCGTTGTACTGTCAATTGGTCAGAAATTAACAATCGCTTTGAATGCCCATGCCACGGGAGTGTTTTTAGTACTGACGGCAAAGTTATAAGCGGTCCAGCGCCCAAACCCCTGGAATGGCTGCATGTAAAAGCATCTCCTGATAAACGCCTTGTTGTAAACAAAAACAAGGTTGTCGACAAAAATTATTCTCTAATTGTTTGATGAGGTAAAATTTTGGAAAATAAAAATAAATTTGATCTTCGTGAAACCCTCTCCTATTTTGCATTTGAAGTGCCTGTAAAATTGTACCGATCTATTATAAGGCATGGATACCCTGATTCAGAAAAGAATAAATCGCTTCTGATTTTTACAAATTTCTTTTTGCATATCTTACCTGTAAAAGTAAGAAAACACACGGTTAAAGTGCGATATTCCTACTGCATGGGAGGAATAACACTGCTGTTATTTATTATTCTAACTATAACTGGTGGTCTGTTGATGTTTTATTACGTTCCTTCAACAGAAAAGGCTTACCAGAACATGAAAGACCTGGAGTTTGCTGTTTCTTTTGGGGTCTTTCTGAGAAATATGCACAGATGGGGCGCTCATGGAATGGTTGCCACAGTCTTCCTGCATATGTGTCGCGTCTTTTATACCGGCGCATATAAACCACCGAGAGAATTTAACTGGGTGATAGGCGTCATCCTTTTAGTATCAACTCTCTTTCTCAGTTTTACAGGATATCTTCTCCCCTGGGACCAACTGGCATTCTGGGCTATTACAGTAGGGGCCACTATCGCTTCGTACGCCCCAATGGGAGATTTACAAAGATTTGTCTTGCTTGGTGGAAATACTGTTGACCAAGGTGCTTTAATTAGATTTTATGTGGCCCACGTATTTCTATTGCCTCTTGTTACCACTTTATTAATCGGTGTACATTTGTGGCGTGTAAGGAAAGACGGAGGGATGTCAGGACCACCTTTATAGAAATTCCAGATTTCGAATAATCATTTTGAGGGTTAATTTACAATCTAAAATTTGTAATTTGAGATTTACCATTTAGAGGGAGAATTTTATGCCGGCAAAAAAAATCGATAAGCAGGATATCTTTCCAAAAGGGTCCGGGAAAACATACGGTCTTTTGGAACTGGTGGACGGTGAATCTCGTATCGCTTCAAAGGAGCCGGAAGATACGGTATTCTGTTTCCCTCACCTATTGACTCCAATAATGATGTGTACTCTCGTAACAACCATTGTGTTAGTTCTTGTCTCCTTATTTTTTAATGCCCCTCTGGAAGAAATCGCAAACCCTGTTAGGCCCCCTAATCCTGCCAAGGCTCCCTGGTATTTTCTGGGTCTCCAGGAAATGGTGTCTTACGATGCATTTGTCGGAGGAGTGTTATTTCCGGTACTTTTTGTCCTGGGGCTTATGGCTATTCCTTATTTGGATCGCAATCCCCTCGGGGTAGGAGTCTGGTTCTCTAAAACCCGTCCCATTGCAATTAAATTATTTACAATCTTTGTAATTATTAACCTTGTATTAATTATTATTGGAACCTTTCTTAGGGGTCCCAACTGGGCTATTTACTGGCCATGGGAAGACCAGGGTGGCGGACACTGAAGCAGAATATGAATAGCCACAAATTTTCATTTAAGACGTAGGTCTTGCAAGTAAATTATTTAGTGAATCATTTTAAGTTAGATTGAAGGTAATGAGTCGCAGAAATTGGATATCCTGAACACCTGCTGACTAGAGCCTGACAAATAATGAAGGAAGGATCAAGTTTATGAGAAACCAGAATATAATATTTTTTGCTGTAAGTGGTTTTCTCGTATTTCTAACCATTGCCGTGACATGGAAAGATTATAACAGGGAATGGAAGCCATACCAGCGCACTTTCTACAAAATGCAGGCGGATTTGGCAAAAACAGAAGAAGAAAAGAAAGAAATTCTAAATCAAAAAGTAGAAATTAAGCAGATTATTTTAGAGAAAGATAACGCTGATCGGTGTACCACCTGCCACCTTGGTCTTGAGGATACCCGTTTTAAAAATGCACCTCAACCTTTCAGCACTCATCCGGGGAAAAACCATCATTCTTTCGAAAAATTTGGCTGTACAGTCTGTCACCATGGCCAGGGATTAGCTACTACCGTTAAAGATGCTCATGGTTACGTATCGTTTTGGGAAGAGCCCTTGTTACCCGTGGAAGAGCTTCAATCTACTTGTAATCACTGTCATGACCAAGTTTATCTTAAAGACGGCCCGGTTATATCTCGTGGAAAAGAGTTATTTATTTCCCTGGGATGTCATGGGTGCCATAAGACCAAAGGATATGAAAATTTGTACAAAGCGGGTCCCAGCTTAAAACGTATTGGGAATAAAGTAGATCATTCATGGCTCATCCGGTGGATCAAAGAGCCCTCCAAATATCAACCTGATACTAAAATGCCTTATTTCAAATTCTCAGAAGAAGAGGCTCTTTCCATTGCCGCTTATCTTATTTCTCAATCTGACCCCGATTATCACGAGCCTGTTAAATACAAAGCCGGAGATGTGAACAAAGGGAGGAATTTATTTCATACCATTGGATGCCTTGGCTGCCACAGAATGGGCAAAGAAGGTAATCCTTTTGCACCTGATTTAAGTCACGTGGGGGACAAAGTTAAACCGGACTGGCTGGTTAATTGGTTTCTACATCCTAAAGGTTACAATCCAAACACTGTTATGCCCGAATTTCGATTGTCTATAAAAGAGGCTAAAGATCTTTCAGCTTTTATTCTGACTGTTGGCTCCAAACAAAAAGTTCCACAGTTTGAGCAGGCAATTCTCTCCCCTGAAAGAATTAAAAAAGGTAAAGAATTAATCAGGAAGAGAGGATGTTCTGCATGTCATGATATTAATGGAATTGAAGATACTCGAATAGGCCCTGAACTGAGCAAATTTGGAGCAAAACTGCCTACTCAGTTGGACTTTGGCAATATCAACCCTGAGGTTAAAACGTTAGCCGTTTCTTTAGAAGAAACGGAGGTTGAAAAGATTTCAAGCAATTCCCCCAAGCAGCTCTCGCCAAGAGAAAAAAATACCCAGAGTACCTGGATGGCCTGGGTACAGACAAAGCTAAAGGACCCTACTGCATTCGATACAGAACTTCACAAATCCAATATGCCGACATTTAATGTTTCGGACAAAGATATTAAAGCGTTAGCTGTTTTTTTAAAAGGAATGGAGGGTAAAGAGATCTCAAGCAGTTTTCAAAGACAGCTTTCAACTAAAGAATTTGAAATTGAACAGGGCAGGAAGTCCATTGACAAATATAATTGCAGGGGCTGCCATGAAATTGCAGGAAAAGGCGGAGACATCCTCAAATTCTATGAAAGCAAGTATTACGCGCCTCCTCCTTTAGAAAGAGGTGGACTTCATGTGGGTGGACGGCTAAAAGATTCCTGGATGTACTCATTTTTGAGGGAACCTATCCCATTAGTTCGTGGGTGGCTGAAAGTAAAAATGCCGACCTTCCTGCTTAGCCAGGATGAGATATATTATATGATCCGTTACTTTGTAAACCTTGCGGAAGAAAAAATTTCATACGAACGGGAAATCGAGGATGTCCAACCTGAAAAACGTTTGGTTGGAGGAAGTATGCAAAAGGAGCATATTCTGAATGGACAAAGGCTTTTTCTGGATTATTGCGCATCCTGTCATGGTGATTTAGGGAAGGGAGACGGTTTTAATTCTGCTAATCTTGACCCTGCGCCGAGAGATCTGTCGGACCCACCATATATGGTCAAACAAAAGAATCAGGATCTCTTTAAAGTCATAAGCTTAGGAGGAAAAGCAATAGAGAAATCCGCCCGTATGCCCTTCTATGGGAAGACCCTCTCTGAAAAAGAGATTTGGGAGATTATTTCCTTCATACGAACGCTCCATTCTTATGAGGATGAAATAATAAATTTTGAAGGCTTAAATACCGAGCGACCGAAAACTGTAGTTAATGAAATCAACCCAGAGAAGTTTCAAATCATTAACAAGAGAGCTCTGAGAATGGGGAAAAGTTTATATAAAAAACTTGGCTGTTCGGCCTGTCATAATATCGGGGGTCAGGGGGGAAATGTTGGACCTGAGCTTACTCATGCCGGCAATCGGCTAAAAGATACCTGGATACACCATTTTTTAAAAAGTCCGCAGAGTATGCTTAAAGATGTTAAAATGCCTAATTACGGGCTGAGCGAGAAATCAGCTCTGACTTTAACTTATTACTTGCTTTCGTTAAAATAGACACAGGGCCTGAAGGACGATGAAACATTAGGTGCGAATATTATCTATTCGTTGTACAATTAAATACTGTAAATGGATTTTACAAATTTTTCATATAAGGAAGTCGAAAAAATGAAGATTACAAGCCTATTTGTTGCTGTTATGCTGACGCTTTTTCAAACTACTTTTTCCTTTGCAGGAGAAAAAGAGGAATTGATTGGGAAAAGCCTTTTTATGCGATATTGTGCCCAATGCCACGGAAAAAATGGCACTGGTAAAGGAATAAATACAAAGTCTATAGTAATGGACCCAGCGCCAAAAGATTTATGTGATATCGAACAACCATACATGAATAAAAAAGAAAATGGACTTCTCATTGAGTTTATTAAATTTGGCGGAAAGAAAGTTACTGCATCCCATTCCCTGATGCCGTACTGGGATAAGACCCTTTCTGAATACGAAATATTTACGCTGGCCGCCTTTATACGGACACTACATAAACATGATCAACCCCCTGTTGATTTTTCAAATGCGAATAAAGAAAAACCTAAAATTACTATAAGTCAAATTGATGTTGAAAGTGCTACACAAGCGGATATTAAGGCCGGGAAAAGAATTTACAAGGAAAATGGTTGTATAGGATGCCATGCGGTAAAAATATTTGGAGGAGTATCCGGACCCAATTTGTCAGGGGTAGGCAACAGGTTAAATGCTCAACAAATCTGGAAAATAATTAAGTATCCCTCCTCAGTCAAACCTGACTCAAAAATGCCTGCCTATGATATCAATGATGAGGATGGAATTTCATTAGTGACTTATATGCTTAGTCTAAAAAGGGGCTAGGAGCTGTTACCAAAACAACTCGTTTATTCAGTCTTCTAACCTGATCCCCAGCCCGGTCTGGTTGACAAGAACATTGTATTTTAAGTTGACAAAAGATATTTAGTCATATTAAAATGCCAGTCTTTATTTCAAATATTAACTAAACAATCATAGTAGAGTAATATGTCATCAGAAGTTTCAACAACTAGCGTAGAGGAAACCGGTAATTTATGGTCCCGTAGGAATTTTTTTAGTCTTGCAGGATGGGCTGGTTTTTTGGGATCTATTGGAATTTCTCTAATAGGATTTACAAGATTTATGTTTCCGCGTGTGCTTTTTGAGCCATCCCCATTATTTAAAGCCGGCTATCCTGAAGATTATACTGTTGGAAAAGTTAGTAACAAATGGAAAAAAGATTTTCGAGTTTGGATTGTCCGTGATAAAGAGGGGATTTATGCCATCTTGGCAAGATGTACCCATTTGGGTTGTACTCCCAACTGGCTTGCCGGAGAAGGTAAATTTAAATGCCCCTGTCATGGAAGCGGTTTTACTATAGACGGAATAAATTTTGAGGGTCCTGCGCCCAGGCCACTTGAACGATTAAAGATCGCAATGGCCCCAGATGGACAAATAGTGGTTGACAAGAGCAAAAAATTTCTTCATGAAAAAGGGGAATGGGATGAGCCCTTTTCGATTTTAAGAGTGTAAATCAAAGGAAAAGTTAACATGGATAAAAAGAAAGAAAAACAAAAGCTTGAGATAATCTCTTTTTTGAAAGGCGTTCAAAAACAGATATTAGAATCTCAAGTATGGAAGTCGATGTTTCGCCACAGCTATGCCGATACCCCGCGAAACCGTATCTTGATGATTGCGGGAAATATCTGGCTCCATATTCATCCTGCCAAACTGGCGCGTCATGCCTATCGGTTTAAATTTACCTGGTGTATGGGTGGTATTACATTTTTAATGTTTTTAGTCACCGTAGTAACCGGTGTAGTATTAATGTTTTACTACCGGCCTGTGGGTGAGTATGCTTATGCTGATATGAAGTACCTGGAATTCGACGTTCCTTTTGGTATGATAATGAGAAACATGCACCGGTGGGCCGCTCATGCAATGGTAATTACAGTCTGGCTGCATATGCTCCGCGTATTTATGACAGGCTCTTATAAACCTCCGAGAGAATTTAATTGGGTAGTTGGTGTGATTTTATTGACCTTGACCCTGTTACTTAGCTTTACCGGTTATCTTTTGCCATGGGATCAACTTGCCATGTGGGCCGTTACAGTGGGGACTAATATGGCCAGCGCAACACCTTTGTTGGGACATGAAGGCCCATTTGCCGAATTTGTTGGGGTGAATTCTCGTTATGACGCCCGGTCTGCTTTATTAGGGGGGAGTCTTGTAGGTCCTCCCGCCTTATTAAGATTTTATGTGCTTCATTGCATATTCATACCTTTAGCAGCAGGGGCCTTGATGATTCTTCATTTTTGGCGCATTAGAAGGGACGGCGGAATTTCCGGCCCCTTATAAATTTATCGATAAAAGATAATGGTTGAAACAAAAAAAAAACAAGGGCGATCATTAGATAAAGTTTATGTTTGGCCGTACTTAATTAGAATTGAAGCAATTTGTGCAATCATTTGCATGCTTGTTTTAACGGTATGGTCTATTACTATTGATGCGCCCCTTGAAGAATCAGCTAATCCTACTAAAACTCCAAATCCATCCAAAGCCCCCTGGTATTTCCTTGGATTGCAGGAAATGTTAGTCTATTTTGATCCCTGGATAGCAGGTGTGGTCTTGCCAGTATTTATTATCATAGGTCTAATGGTTATTCCCTATATAGATATAAACCCAAAAGGTAACGGGTACTATACATTCAATGAAAGGCCTTTCGCCATTTCAACTTTTCTTTTTGGATTTCTTGTTTTATGGATCGCACTTATTATTTTGGGTGTATTTTTTCGCGGACCGGGCTGGAATCTTTTTTGGCCCTGGCAATATTGGGACCCTCATAAAGTAGTTGCTCTCGTGAATGTAGATCTCTCTGAAAAATTTGGAATTCGGTCCTATCTTTTAGCCTCCATATTCGGAGGCTTGGTGGTGGTTGGCTATTATGTAGTCGGAACCGCCGCCTTTTTTTTCCTGTGGCGAAATTCTTTTAAAGAGATGGGTTTTAACCGGATAGGGGTAACGTCATTTCTCTTTCTAACGATGATGGCATTGGTAATAAAAGTTTTTTTACGGCTGTTATTTAATATTAAATATGTCTGGGTGACTCCCTGGTTTAACATATAAAAAATCTTTACGAAAAAGATTACAATATGGCCAAGAATAAATACAAACCTGTAGAAGAGGTCTCTTATTCCTTTTTGTTTTTTGTCATAGGATCTCTTAGCTTTATAGTCTCTGTTTGGGCATGGCAGGATGAACTGTTTGCAAGGAGGCCCTGGAAAGCTTTTCAAACGGAATATCATAAAGCGGTCTCTGGAAAGGCTGAAAAAGAACTTATTGAGGTCTCTAATAAAATAACAGCAAGTAAAAAGGATTTAAGTGAAGAAATAAAGAATTTATCAGAGGAATTAGAAAAAAATAAGGATTATAAAGATCTCCAGCAAAAGCTTACTAAAGTAAATTACAAATTAAGTGACGTTCAACAGAATGTGAAATTTTCTAAGAGCAAGCTTGACGAGGCGTATTATTTTTATAAACATGCTCTACATGAAGAGGAAGGGTGGGAACCTAAAAAAGCCGTTGTTGATAAGATTCAGCGAGATATTGATACCTTCAGACCTTTTATCGCGTCTTTGAAAAAACAAAGGGATGAAATTAAAGCAAATGTCGAGTCATATTCTGCAACACGGGACAAACTGAAGAAAGAGTTGATTTCTCTTCAAGGAGATGCCACGCGTTTGAAACACAAAATCGGCGGCTTTAAAAAGAGCCTCTTTTTCTTTGATTTTTATAAGATTCCTGAGGTGTACCAGACCGTTATCAATGGATTTAATCTTAACAATTTTCGCGAACCTCTGCTGAGAGTAGACCGGTGCATGTCATGCCATATTAGTTACGACAAACCTGATTTTGTTAACCATAAACAACCTCTTACAACGCATCCTAACCTTGATGTATTAATAAAAAAACACCCCACCGGAGAATTTGGATGCACTCTTTGCCATAAAGGACAGGGTGTCGCTATTTCTTCTGTCTGGCAAGCTCACGGCCATGTGCATCATGAAGGGGATAAGACCATAGGTCAAAATGAGCCCTTACTCGAAGGCGATTTTATGCAGTCGAATTGCCGTATGTGTCATGATGGTGTAGTAGAATTAAAAAATGCCCCTGTTTTATCAAAAGGAAAACAACTTTTTTTGAAATTGGGATGCCATGGCTGCCACCTGGTTGGAGGATATGAAAACATAGAGAAAGTCGCCCCCAGTCTCAAAAAAATAGCGAATAAAGTAAACCCCTCATGGCTGTTCCGCTGGATAAAAAAACCGAAAGATTATCTTATTAGAACCAAAATGCCTTTTTTTGGGCTTACGGATAAAGATGCCCTGGCTGCGGCAGTCTATTTGATGAATCAGTCGGATAAAGATTATCGGCTAACTTTAAAGTTTGAACCGGTTTCAGGTGCTGAAAAAGGACGTCTTTTAGTTGAAAACATAGGATGCCTTGGCTGCCATATGATTAATGGAAATGGAGGGACATTTGCTCCTGATTTAAGCAGGATCGCAAGTAAGACCAATGGTGATTGGATATATAATTGGCTTCTAAACCCCAAGCAATATGACCAAAAAACCAGTATGCCGGATTTGAGACTTTCTAAAATTGAAGCACGGCAGATCACAACGTATTTAATGACTCTGGGCAACCGAAAAGATATTGAAGAATTAGAGGATAGAATTGAATCTCCCGGCTTGATTGCTTATGGGGAAAAGATCATTAAGCGTAGAGGTTGTTTTGCATGTCATGAAATTAACGGAATGGAAAATGAAGGAAGGATAGCGCCTGAGCTGACTTCTTTTGGTGTTAAACGTTTATTAGAACTGGAGTTTGGTGATTCGAGCATAGAGAAAACGTGGGAATCCTGGGCAAGAACCAAGTTGAAGGACCCCACTTCCTTTAGAACGGAACGGGTTTTGGATAAAATGCCGAATTTTGCTTTTACGGATGAAGAAGTTAATGCGCTTGTTGTTTTTCTAAAAAGCTTAAATGGCACTCGCGTTCCAAAAGAATTTAAGCAGCTTTCAGAAAGAACAAAGTATCTGGAAGAAGGTTTACAAATAATCAGGAAATACAATTGCCGTGGATGCCATACCATAGACGGCAAAGGAGACAAACTTGCGCCTTTGTTGGATTACGAAGGGACAAGGGTTCAAACTCAATATCTTTTTGCTTTCCTGATGAGACCAAAACAAATTCGCCCCCCCGGAAAAGTCTTTCAAGCGAGAATGCCTACTTTTGGCTTTAATCACGAAGAGGCAGTGAGATTAGTCCATTATTTTAAAACCCTCTCCAAGGAATCTTTTGTGGATGAATTTAGTGATTTCGAGACTCCATCAGACGATCTCCTGCTTCAGGGAAGAAAACTGGTTTTAGCTTTTGAGTGCGAGTTTTGCCATGAGAAAAAAGCACCAAGCTTTAGCCAGATAAGCAAAAGATTGAGGAAAAGCTGGACAACAGATTGGTTAAAAAACACTCGACAAATTAATCCTTTTACTAAAATGCCAAACCATTGGCCAGTAATAGATGGAAAACATGTTGTCTCATCTAAATTTCCAAGGGCAGAGAAAATGTTAGATGGTGATGTTGACAAGCAAATCAACGCCATAGTGGAATACCTTGTACATTATAATGAAAAACCTTTTCTGGACATAGAATTACCTGAGGCAGAAGAGGAGGAAGAAGAAGAGGAGGAGGAAGAAGAACTTTTGGGCTAAGCAATTGTCTTATCTCTGACCTAGCCCAAGTAACCAGGTTTTTTCATGTTTAAATAAAATAGATATGGTATCTCTCTCTTAATTTAATTTTCCATTTTTTTTATCAACATCTTTCAGCATATCAAAAAGCAGATATTCCTGATCTGCTTCTTTTTTTCTTCCTATCTTTTCGTATACAAAACCAAGACTGTAATGGGGATCTGGGAATGCCGGATCTAACTCGATAGCCTTTTTATATTCTTCTATTGCCATTTCATTCCTATTTTTTAATGTATATATTCCGCCCAGGGCGTAGTGAGCCCGCGCATACTCAGGATCTATTTTTATGGCCTTTTTATACGATGATATAGCCTTATCATATTTTTGCTCTTCTGTATGTCGGATACCCTCGTTTATGTATTCATTTGCAGTTTTATTTTCTGCATTATTTTCACATGAAAATAAAAAGCATATTAAAATAATGAGGAAAACATTTTGATTTTTAATATAACCAGGCTGAATTAATCTCATTTTTTTGTTGTGCAGAGATTGTGGATATGCTGATATACCAGATAAAACTATAGGTAAAAAGAGTAATGTTTTTTGCCCATCTTCATCCTATTATTCCCTGTAGTTTTAAGCTGGGAAGAGGCAGGTCAACTAAAGAATCACAAAGTTTATTGTAATTCCTGGGTTAACTCTTTTAGCTTTTTCCCATCAATAAGCTCGATAGGGGAATCGTTAGTTGAACTTTCTATATTCTTTGGAAAAAAGCCAGCAGTGATGAAAATGCCTTTTGAAAGACCTTCATGTCGTACTATATTGGAAAGCGTTAAAATATAATCAAGGGGAATAATTCCGTTGGGTGGCTCATAAAAAGTATGGATTATATATTTACCCCCAATAATAGGGTTGGGATTTGCTGCAAATATTTCTGTCACTGTGCCTTCTTCATGGAAAGTTTTAGAAATTTCCAACCCTAAGCTTTTAATAACTGCAATACATGATTCCTCAAAATCTATTTTTGTCCACTTAATTTTCTGTTCTGGAATTCCTTCTGCCCCTGAAGGTAACTGATCTTGTTTTTTTGTGGGAGAAGTCCAACTAAGAAGGAAAATGAGGAGAAAACCAAGAACGATAGCTACGAAAACCAGTAAAAACATTTATCTCGCATTCTAAAAAAACAAGCTTTTAGAATTGAAAGCCCTATTCCGGAAAACAAGTTTTTTAATATAAATTTCGTTTCTGGAATACGGAAGTTACTTAATCATTTCATCATAGATCTGATCTTCTTTGCCTTCTTTAATTAGTTTATCATGCTTAAAAGCCTGCTTTAAACCCAGCCAAAGGAAGAAAAATACCACAAGCACCATAAAAGCAATAGGGATGTTGTCAGGTTTAGTTAATATTGCTAAAAAATGTTCCAATTTGATTCCCCCATTTCTAAAAAAATGCAGTTTAGCATAGAACTATATTATAATCAATTTATTTTTTGACTTTTAACATCTGTCTGTTTAAAATGAAAAAAATAATTTGATCAATTAGGAGATATTTCTATGAATAATTCAAATGCTAAGGGATTTGTTTTTTTATTAGATCCTATGGGATATAAGACAATCCCGTGTCAACGAACCTGTCCTCTTCATGTGAATATTGCAAAATATATGTATCTGGTGGCAAGGGAAAGGTTTGATGAAGCCATTGAAGTCATAAGGAAAACCAATCCTTTTCCTTCGGTTTGCGGTAGAATCTGCACGCATACTTGTGAAATGGGCTGTACACGTACTCATGTTGACAGGCCCGTATCCATTTGTAAAGTTGAGAGAGCCTCCTCAGATTATGGCCGTACTGCAATAGCAAATAAAAAAGACCATAATTTAGGAAAAAAAATAGCGATTATAGGATCAGGTCCCTGTGGTCTTACGGCAGCTCTTGACCTCGTAAGAACCGGCTATCGTGTTACAGTATTTGAAAAGGCGCCGCTGCCTGGAGGTGCGATAAGACTCGGCATAGCTCAATTTAGAATACCTCATGATGTTGTTGATAAGGAAGTTCAATATATTAGCGACATGGGAGTTGAAATCAAAACTGATACTGCAATAGGTAAAGACATAGATTTTGAAGAATTGAGGAAAGATTATCATGCTATTTTTATTGCTGCTGGAGCATATTCCGGCGGTAACCTTCAAGTATATGACCGTGCGGTAGAAGGTGTAATAGATGGAGTTACGTTTATGACCAAAGTAAATACAGGGAGAGTAGACGTCTACGAAAAAGAGGTTGTTGTTGTAGGTGGTGGGTATACTGCTGTTGATGCGGTTAGAACCTGCCTTAGACTTGGAGCGAAAAAAGTATCTCTCGTCTTTGATCGCCCCCGCAAGGATATGAAAAATTTAGAAGATGAGTTGAAGGCCACTGAAGAAGAAGGAGTGAACTTTCATCTTCTTGCTATGCCAACCAAAATCATTAACGATTCAAACAATAAAGTGAAGAGTTTAGAATGCATAGAAGTAGAAATGAAAGGAAAAGATGCGCTGGGTAGAAAAGTGGCTACTCCTTTAAATGGGAAGGAGTTTATTATTAATGCTGACCTTATTATTAATGCTTTAAGCAAAACACCCGATCATTCCTTTTTGCCTAAAACTCTTAATTTTGAGTTTTCCAAAACAGGCCTTCTGGCTGCAAGCTCTAAAACTCTGGCAACAAATGTTCCTGGAGTTTTTATTGGTGGTAATTATTTGACAGGGACAAGGGATGTTGTTAATAGTATTGCCGATGGTCATAAAGCTGCTTTAAGTATAGACTCATATTTAAGACCGGGGGAGGAAGCACCAAAACCGCATGATGTGGAAACAGTAGAAGTTGCATTACCCGATATGCAAGAGGATTACGAAGCAATAAAGCGCAGGAATATGCCTGTTCAAAGTTCAAATGAGAGAATATCTAATTTCAAGGAGGTAGAAATTGGTCTATCAAAAAGCGAAGCAGTGCTTGAAGCCCAGCGATGCCTGCAATGTAATAATATGTGGACGCTTATAGATGACCGATGTATCCAATGCAACCAGTGTGTTATGGTGTGTCCTACAGAATGTTTAAATATGGCAGAGTTAAACCCTGAGCAGAAATCTCAATTCTTTTATGAAGGATTAGATTTGAAAGAAGAAAAAATAACTCCAATATCCATTACAATGAAATTATGCATTCGTTGTGGCGTTTGTGCCGATGTTTGCCCTTCCGATGCAATATCTTTTAAAACTTGTGAACCAACCGGTCAAAAAACTTTACAGCCGGCAATTTAGCTGGTAGTTGCATAGTAAGCAATGTCACGAGATGACAACAAACCTTCAGGGCCTTCCCCATCTGAGAAAACTGTGTGCTAAACATGGCTATTGGACATTGAGAGCGAAGCTTCATTCAACGGTAAATATTTATCCATTTATAATATAGGGTTGTTCATAATGTCCTTTGCTTTAGTTTTGACTTTATCTAATCCTTCATAAAGCATCCTTTTCGCCAGACCTCGTTCCGTAATTATACCAATTGTTTCCTTATCGTTGCCACTCATCAGGCTGCCGATTTTTTTCCTACCATTATTTTGACCACTTCGTTAACGGTGACATCATCTTTGGCCATAAAAATTGGTTTTGACATAATTTTTTCGATAGTAATCGAAATATATCAGTTCCTTTCCTTAAATCTATCTAATACTAAACATTATCATTCAAAAACATAAAGAGGAAAAGTTTTACGACAAATATGAGCATTAAGCAATATCTCCTGTCATCTTAATCGTTTTATCTCTTTTGACCGGATCAACAGGATAGACCACATTAGATAATTTGTGCCTCAACAAAAACCTCAGTATTTGTCATCTCGATCCCTTCGCTCTTGGCATTCCGCTTTTCTGAAAAGGAAAAACCGTAGGCCGGGATAAAACCCCGCCCAGTGCTCTTACAAATACAAGGTTTGTCGCCGGCTGTTGTGAAACAATCTTGACCGAGCTAGCAAGTCCTTCGCTCTTCAAAACATGAAGGACCACGAATCCGCACCGCTTATCCGGACTATTCATTAAGAGACCAATTAAAGTCAAAATATCTTAAAGAATACTTTCCTGATTCTAAATGCTTCAAGTCCTCCATTTTATTTGCTGGAGCGTACTTATTTAAAATATTTATAATTCCTCCAGCTTGCTGAAAATCCTTTTTAAACCATTTGAAAATTTGTGAAATGTAGATTGCCTCTTCGGTTTGATGCACAAAAAAACCTTTTGTTTTATTTGCTAGTAAATCCTTAAATCGGTTATCTAATTGTTCAGAAATGTCCTCAGGTTTATAGCTGAATGTTGCTAAATCAGGGCAACTCACTGAGGCACAAACAATAGCAGCATGGATACGGGGATCTCCCATTTTCCTTAAAATTCTATGCTCTATATCGTTCAGTGAATAAGCTTTTCCTCCAACAATACCGGCATTTTTATTCCATACCAGGTCAAACCAAGTTCCTATGTCCTGAATGCTTTTAACAGGATAATGATCTGAAATTATTTTTACGGCCATAATATTATAAACGTTTATCCAAAAGGAGAGTTTTTCATTAGAAGACTTGAGACTATCTACAGGAAATTTTTCCAGCTTACGAATTAAATATTTAAACTGTTTATCATTTTTTAAGAAGATGTACTTAATTGAAGTAAGGTGTACATTTTCTTTAGTGATATCGTGGGTATATTTTTTTAATAAAACATCCCAATCGGAAAAATCAAAGGTAGTGCCACTGGCTATTCGAGATCTAACCGTAGATTTGGCCTTGCTCTCAAGATATGCGTTAAGATCTTCAATTTGTTGATCAGTCATTCTCTCAAGTGAGTATTGAGGCATATAAGGTCTCACATATTTAAAATAAATTCCATCCCTGATAGCATTGTAAAAAGACCTCCTATTCTGCTTGGCCCTGTTTTCATAGAGGGGTCTAATAGTATGTATGCTTAAATCCAATTCATAATGCGAGGAACCGCCCTCCTCGGCATGACAATTTAAACACGCTAATTTGTAGACATCCTCTCCCCTTTCCGGATCACCAACTAATCCACGATACCCTATAGAAAGTCTTTCAGGAGGGGAATCAAATGTAGCAGGAGAAGCTTTAAAATAAAAAGACTTTAA
>CAJXCL010000022.1 GCA_913051775.1 uncultured Nitrospirota bacterium
TAAGAAAATCATGGTTCCTGAAATTAATTACCAGGGACAGTTCGCGGACTTAATTAAGGCTGCAACCGGTATCCCGGTTATAAAATATAATATCTACGGTGGTTTTCCTTTTACGCCAAATGAGATACACAACAAAATTAAGGAGATGATCTAATATGTTAATGGAAGCTATCCCTGCGAAAGAATATAAAAGTGAAGTAACTCCTGTCTGGTGCCCGGGTTGCGGTGACTATGGTGTACTGAACTCTTATTTAAAAGCATTATCCGAACTGAAAATTGACTACAACAAAGCTGTCACTGTATCTGGCATAGGTTGTTCCAGCCGTTTTCCGTTTTTTGTTAAAACCTACGGGATTCATTCCCTGCACGGAAGGGCGTTACCCTTGGCCGTGGGAGTAAAGCTGGCCAGGCCGGACCTTAATGTGGTAGTCACCTGTGGTGACGGTGACGGGTTTTCCATTGGCGGCGGCCATGTTCCTCATGTGGTAAGAAAAAATATTGATCTTACCTGGATTTGCATGGATAACAGCATTTACGGTTTAACCAAGGGTCAGGTTTCACCAACGAGTTCAGTTGGCCTGCCCGGCAGCACAACTCCTTACGGCTGCCCTGACGAACCGATAAACCCGATGGCTTATACTCTTACCTATGGCGCGACTTTCGTTGCCAAAGCTTTCTCAGGAAATCCAAAAGAGCTGACACAAATATTTATAAAGGCAATGCAACATAAAGGGTTTTCCTTCATCGACGTTATCTCTCCCTGTCCCTCTTTTAATAAGAGAGATACATTCAAAGCGTATAAAGACGTTTTGAAGCCGATCCCTGAAGACCATGATGTTACGGATAAAGTAAAAGCTCTTGATATTGCTTTAAACTCGGGTGAAAAGCTGATAACGGGAATTTATTACAAAGAGGAAAAGCCGGATTACTGGAGTATGCTCAACGAAATCAAAAAGAAAAGTAAGGCTTCAGATAAACCGGATTATGAAGCTATAATAGATACGTTTAAGGCTTGAACCACGAAGCCGCGCGCAGCGCGGAACAAAGCACAAAAAAAAATTCCTCAGCGTGATCAGTATCCTCTGAGGTAAATTTGAATAGAAGGCTTTTGCTTCCTCATTTGAAGTTATAATATTCCTATTCTCCGTCTACTGTTTTCTGACCACAGGTCACTGGGATATCTACCTCCAGCACCAGAAACGTTTTAACCTGTGCCCTCAGTTTCCACTCCGCTCCAACTGACGGCATAGAAAAATCATCATTTTGAGGGTGGTGCAAACATTTGGGGGAGGCTAAAGCCCCTTGCAACCCTAATGAAAATTTTGCACTTCCAGCCCTTCCGGGCGGGGCATTCTGTCGTGGTTTTTATAACACCATTAGAATAATATTGACATAAGATATGGCGGTGCAATAACATGGTACATCACCGCCCCAATGGCGGATTTTTTTTGTTCAAAAATTAGTTAATGTACCAAAAAGAATATAACAGGAGAAAAAATGGAAAAAACATTGGCCATTATCAAGCCGGACGCAATAAAGAAAAAGCTGGCCGGAAAAATTATCGACAGGATTTACGATAAGAATTTTAATATTGCCGGATTAAAAATGCTTCACATACAAGAAAATCAAGCTAAAGAGTTTTACAAAGTTCACGCGGAAAGACCATTCTTTAACGACCTTGTGAAATATATGACTTCCGGCCCTGTAATTGTAGCCGTTTTGGAAAAAGAGAACGCAATTAAAGATTGGCGAAACCTTATGGGGGCGACAAACCCGGCTGAGGCAACAGAAGGAACTATCAGAAAAGATTTTGGCGAAAACATTGAAGCGAATGCCGTTCACGGATCAGACTCGCCTGAAACCGCATCCATAGAAGTTCCTTTTTTCTTTCCTGATTGATCTGCTATGACCTAAGGTTTTCCTGACTCGGAGCACATGGCGTTTTTTTTAGCATCGAGACACTCGATGCACTCCAAAGCGCAACCTAAAGTTTGAGGTTTCTCTATGTTCTTATCGATTTTTCTATTTATTGCCGGAATAGTTATTCTCTATTTTGGAGCGATATGGACTGTTAAGGGTTCATCAAACATTGCGATTTTTTTGGGAATCCGGCCTATTATCATCGGCCTCACCATCGTGTCTATCGGAACATCTCTTCCTGAGCTTGTGGTCAGCGTTGTCGCGGCGATAAATAAATCCAAAGACATTGCGCTTGGAAATATCATCGGAAGCAATATCGCGAACATCGGACTCGTACTGGCTTTGTCAGCCATAATCAAGCCTTTAAAAATCAGCGCATCCACAATAAAAAAAGAAATTCCTATTATGATAGGGGTTTCCGTGCTGCTCTATGTTTTAGCTATGGATAAGAATATCAACCGAATGGACGGAATTATTCTATTCATCGGGATAGTTTTGTTCATTATTTATTGTATTTTCGATGCCAAACATAGCCACGAATCGGGGGAAAGTATTGCTGGTGATGTCGAAAGCATCGGTAAGAAAGAATATTCAATATCCTATGAGCTTTTAATCACATCCGCGGGGTTAATCGGGATAGTTCTTGGTGCTAAACTTATGGTTGATTCTGCTATTTTGGTTGCGAGAACATTAGGGTTGAGTGAACTTTTTATTGGAATGACCATTGTTGCTGTCGGAACCTCTCTCCCGGAACTCGCAACCTCGATGGTAGCAGCATACAAAGGCAAAGTGGAAATCAGCGTGGGAAACGTCATCGGGTCCAATATTTTCAACATTTGCATGGTGATAGGACTCGTCTCAATAATTTCTCCTTTTACCGTAGACCAATTAATTTTGAACAGAGAATTTTTAATTATGCTTGCGTTTAGCATTTTATTACTTCTTCTGGCAATGCACAAAATGACATTGACCCGAACAAAAGGAGTGTTATTTTTTTTAGGATATGGATGGTTTATCTGGGTTACTATTTAAATAAATTTTTTTACTTGAGCAGACCTGTCCAAAAACTAAAAAAAAGTTAATTTTTCATTCTGAATTATTTCAAGATAAAAAAAGCTTAAACAGTATTATCTTTTTACGCGCCTTCTATCTCTTATAACCCTTTTTTCTATTCCAATACTGTCAAATTTAAAATAAAGGGAGGCAACAATGTAGTGAGCGCAATGATAAAAACCATGCCCACCTAAATTTCATTGCTGAAAAAATGGGAAGCCCTTCCCATTTCAGAAAAAACAAGACCTGCTTTTCCACGTGGGATCATTGTTATACCGATTGCCCAACGGGACAACCATTTCTCAGCAATAAGTAAAGCGCCTAGAATTTTTCCAATGATAGCCAATGCAAATAAAGAAAGAGAAAATACCCAGATAAAAATTGATGTCCATTTTATTTCATAAAAATTTAGCGACATACTGACTAAAACAAAGAAGAACGGTGTAAATAATTGAATAATAGGATTCATTGTTTCCTTCCTATTTTATATTAAGCAACTGATCTGTTAAAAGATTTTCAAAGCCTCTTGGTCATTTGCTTTTTGGTAAGGCATGACAAATCTATTTTTCAAGTCCATGATTTTATCAAAAGACTCCTGAATTCTTTTTTCAGATATAACTCCTTTTTTCACCGCTGTTTTTAGTCCCTTAATAAAGGCTTGTTGTCTATCATGATTGTGGCAGACCAGCAAACAATCTGCTCCCGCTAAAACAGCCAGAACCGGAATTTCTTCCTCAGAGTAGTATCTTTCAACTGCTTTCATTTCAAGATCATCCGTAATAATCAGTCCCTTATAACCTAATTCTTCTTTTAAAAATCTTGTTAATATGGTTTTAGATAAAGTGGCTGGAAAAAGAGGGTCCATACTGTGATACCTCACATGGGCGGTCATAATAACCTCAAGACCGTTCTGGATGGCTTTCTGGAACGGCATGGTTTCAAAAGTTTTTAAATGTTCCATACTAGTATCAACATCAGGCAAATCAAAATGAGAATCCAGGGAAGTAGAGCCATGTCCAGGGAAATGCTTACCAACAGGAATCAAATTTTGATCTAAAAATTCCTTTATTACAATATTTCCATGACAGGAAACGAGATCAGGATCAGAACCAAAAGCCCGGTCTCCGATCACTTCATTCTCCTTGTTAGTCAGAATATCCAATACCGGCGCATAATTCATATTTATACCGCAAACCTTCAGTTCGTTCGCTAAGGACTCAGCATAAGATTTTGTCTGGATTTCATCATTAGAACCCCCAATTTCAGCGCAGGAAGGAAATTGGGTGAACGGCGGGCCAAGCCTTGATACCCGTCCTCCTTCCTGGTCAACAGAAACAAACAGAGGCACATCCTGATATTCAAGACTGCATGTTTGTACATCATTAATCAGCCTGATGAGCTGAGGAACATCCTTAAAATTTCTGGAGAAAAGTATAACTCCGCCTATTTTTTCCTGTTTAATAAGTCCTACTATAGATTGAGACAGTTCCGTTCCATCAAAACCCACGATAAATAACTGTCCGATTTTTTCTTCCAGATTCATAAGTTTTAGGATTACATTAGGTTAATATTAATAAGCTTTGCCACAAAAGCACAAAATAACGTTCCATGGTTTATTATATATTAGTCATTAATCATTGGTAAAGTAGCAAAAAAGCGAAATTGAAGTTCCCTTCAGCAAGACTGAAGGAATTCGCTCGATAAGCATTTTCAAATAAATTCCGGATTGGACTTACAGTCGTACATCCTTGCAAAAGCGTAGCTTATTGAATAAACTTAAAAGCAGGCAGTTTTTAAAATTTCAGTAATAATTTGCCACATTATGTGGTTGTACATCTAATGAGTAAATAAAATGATAAAGACTAATACCTTTGAAGTTATTGTTATTGGAGGCGGACATGCAGGTTGCGAGGCAGCGCTGGCATCCGGCAGAAAAGGATGCCGGACGTTATTGCTGACTCAAAACCTTGATTCAATCGCGCAAATGTCCTGCAACCCGGCTATTGGCGGCCTTGCAAAAGGCCATATTGTAAGAGAAATCGACGCCCTTGGCGGAGAAATGGCTAAGTGTATTGACTATACTGGCATCCAGTTCAGAGTATTAAACGTTAGTAAAGGTCCTGCTGTTCAGGCATACCGTGCACAGGCTGATAAGGTGCAGTATCGATTGTATATGAAAAGAGTGTTAGAGAGACAATCTAAACTCACCCTGATGCAGGATACTGTGACAAAAATATTAATTGAAAACAATGCCATTAAAGGAGTGGAGACACAATCGGGAAACACATATTACACAAAAAGTATGATTTTAACGACCGGAACTTTTCTGAACGGTTTAATTCATATAGGTCTTACAAGTTTTCCAGCAGGGCGGTTTGGTGAATTTCCTTCCACCGATCTTGCAGATGCTATCAAAACTTTGGGGTTTCAAATGGGAAGATTAAAGACAGGTACGCCACCGAGGGTGAACTCTAAATCTATTGATTACTCTTTTCTAAAAATTCAACCGGGAGACGAACCTCCATCTCCCTTTTCTTTTTCAACCAAAAAAATTACACAAAAACAGATCCCCTGTTATCTGACTCATACGAATGAAAGAACTCATGAAATTATTAAAAACAATTTGAATAAATCACCTCTCTATCAGGGCAATATTACGGGAATAGGTCCCCGCTATTGTCCTTCCATAGAAGACAAGGTTTTCCGTTTTCCAGATAAACCCGGTCACCAGGTATTTCTGGAACCAGAAGGGAGAGATACCGAGGAGGTTTATTTAAACGGTGTATCAACAAGCCTGCCGCTTGATGTTCAAAAGCAGATTTTAAGATCCATCAAAGGGATGGAACAATGCGAAATTATGCGTCCCGGTTACGCTGTTGAATATGATTTTGTATGTCCTACCCAACTTTATCCAAGCCTTGAAACCAAGTCAATCAAAGGTCTATTTCATGCCGGTCAGATTAACGGAACTTCCGGATACGAAGAAGCCGCGGGACAGGGATTGATCGCCGGAATAAATGCGGCCAATTTAGTTTCAAACAGAGAACCCCTGGTTATAAAAAGATCGGATGCCTATATAGGGGTTTTAATCGATGATCTTGTAACTAAAGGAACTAAAGAACCGTACCGGATGTTTACCTCACGTGCTGAATATCGTCTGATCTTAAGACAGGATAACGCTGATTTAAGACTTTTTGAATTTGCCTATAAAGAAAACCTGATCAGTGAAAAAGAATATAAAGGTCTCCTCGAAAAGCTGGAAAATATTAAAACAAAAATTAACTGGCTGGAATCCACTCGAATAAAAGAAAACGATGATTTAGCCACTGAGATTAAAAGTAAATGCAACTGTCAAATAAAATTCCCTGTTGTTTTAGCTGATTTGATAAAAAGACCGGAGTTCAGCATTATAGATATTATAAATAACGATGTCTCCCACGAAGTAGCAAACCAGGTAGAGATTCAGATCAAATATGATGGATATATCAAAAGGCAGGAAAAGGAAATCGAACGGTTTAAAAAATTTGAAGAAAAAAAGATTCCAGAAAACATTGATTACTATGATATCTATGGTCTTTCCAAAGAAGAAATGCAAAAACTTAATGACATTCGCCCTTTAACTTTTGGTCAGGCATCGCGCATTTCCGGCGTCACTCCTTCTGCTATTTCCAGTATCATGGTGTTTTTGAAAAAAGTTTCAAGATGATTTAACCGCAGACAGAGGAAAAAAGCAATGGAAGCATCCTCCGAAAAATGCAAACGAAGCTGTAAGCCATTTACGATCATTGCCATTGTAGTTTTCTCTTTTGTTTCATGCATATATATTTCCCGGCTTTTTTTTGAATGGGAAATCATCCTTAATGGTATTGTTGTTCCTCTGTGGTTTAGTGTACTTGCTTTTGTAATAGCGGCAGGACTTGCGGTAATGCTCTGGCTGGAAGCGCAAAAGTAAAAGGAAACTTTGGTCTAAAGAATAAGTGTCACCTTAATCTTATCAGGCAGAAAATTAGCACCACTCTACGTACCCGTTCATGTGAACTTTTGATTTTGTGCGTAATTTTACTGCCTGGTTTTCTTCTCAGAGTTTTCTATTGAAACTTTAAATAAATTAAATACTAATATCTTCTTTCATCCATTTAACATAATTTCTCGCATTAACAAAAAGCGCCGGCACAACAACCAATAAAAGACCGAATATCTCTGTCGTTACAGACACATAAATCCAAATAATACACCCGATAAAATTGCTGATAAAACCAATCTTCTTCTTGCTACCTATTAACCATCCTCCCAACAATTCCATAAAACCAGCTACCCAATCCATTTTAAAATATTACCCCCTTTAATTAGAAATTATTTTAAACCATGAAGCACACGAAGGAACAATTTTTAATCCTCTTTAACACAACGCAGCAAGCTGCCATAACCACAATTCGGTAAGGAAACCGTCCAACATGGTTTCCTTACCGAATTGTGATCCCTCTCCCTTGGTAACTGAATTCTTTCTTCTAGCCTCTTCGCTTTATGCTATATTGATAAATTATTAAATCAGGAACATCATGATCAAAGCAATAGATTTAAGTAAATCATACGGAAAGCAGACTCTTTTTGAAAATATTTCTTTTAATATTAACAAAAAAGAGCGCGTGGGTTTAGTGGGTCGGAACGGTCAGGGAAAGACTACCCTTTTTCGTCTTCTATTAAGACAGGAAGAAATCGATTCCGGCACAATATCCATTCCAAAAACTTATATTATAGCCCATTTAGATCAGCATATTTACTATACAAAAGATACTGTCCTAAACGAAGGATGTCTCGGGCTTCCGTCAGATCAAAAGTATGACCATTGGCGGGTAGAGGAAACGCTTATGGGGTTAGGGTTTTCTGAAGATGAATTTCATCGGCCTCCTTCCGAATTATCTGGCGGATACCAGATAAGACTCAACCTGGCAAAAATTCTTATTTCCGATCCTGATCTCCTTCTTTTAGATGAGCCTACGAATTATTTAGACGTGGTCTCTATTCGCTGGTTTACAAAATTTCTGAGAACCTGGCAAAAGGAGATGATCTTAATTACCCACGACAGAAGCTTTATGGATAGCGTCACGACCCATACCATGGTTATCCATCGACAAAAGATCAAAAAAATTTCAGGGAACACGGAGAAATTATATAACCAGATCGCGCAGGAAGAAGAAGTCTATGAGAAAACCCGGTTAAATGATGAGAAAAAAAGAAAGGAAGTAGAAGTTTTTATTCGTCGGTTTCGCGCAAAAGCTAGGTTGGCCGGTATGGTTCAATCAAGGATTAAAGCTTTAAATAAAAATGAAAAACGAGATAAACTTGAGAGAATACCACCCCTGGAGCTTTCTTTTAATGCCGCACCCTTTGCCGCTAGATATATGATTAGCACCGATAATGTATCCTTCTCATACAATAATCTCCCTCCCTATTTAATAGATGATTTTAGTATCGCCATCAAAAAGGATGACAGGATAGGAGTTATTGGTAAAAACGGTAAAGGGAAATCTACCTTATTGAAAATATTAGCCCAAGTATTAAATCCTATCAAAGGGGAGATTAAAAAACATCCTAATTTGAAAATGGGTTACTTTGGCCAAACAAACAAAATCGAACTGCATCCGCAAAAAACCGTTTATGAAGAAATTATGGCTTCCGATGCCAAATGCACTTTTCAGAGAGCTCGAAGCATCAGCGGTTCCCTTATGTTCGAAGGAGATGATTCTCTGAAAAAAATTTCTGTTCTATCGGGAGGAGAGAAAAGTAGAGTTTTACTGGGAAAGATTTTAGCGTCCCCCTGCCATTTGCTGTTACTGGATGAACCAAGCAATCATTTGGATATGGAATCCTGTGATTCCTTAATGTCTGCAATGGACTCATTTGGCGGGGCAGTCGTTCTGGTTACTCATAACGAAATGTACCTCCGCACCCTGGTAAACCGTTTGATTATATTTGACCGAAATAAAATATCCGTCTATGAAGGAACGTATCGGGATTTCCTGGATAATATCGGGTGGGAGGATGACGAAGATCCCAAAGAGCGTGAAAAAATAAAAAATAATCTTTCCAAAAAAGAGGTAAGAAAGCTTAAAGCAAATATTTTAAATGAAAAAACAAACGTTCTGACCCCTTTTAAAAATGAAATAAAAAAAACAGAAAAGCTTATTGAAAACCTTGAAAAAAAGTTAAACGGTAACAATAAAAAACTGATTGAAGCCTCAGAGCAAGGGGATGGGAGCACCATCTCTGATCTTTCCAAAAAGAACCATCAACTGGAATCAGAATTGGAAGAATTATATGAAAATCTAGACAAATTGATCTGTTCACACGAAGGAAAATCAAAGGAATTTGAAGAAAAGCTTGAAGAGCTTTAACCGCGAAACCACGCTCAGCGGAGCGAAGCACACGAAGACCACGAAGAGAAAGTGATGATTATAAAACAAATCTTAAATGCCTTTGTTTAAGATTTTTACGTCTGAGAGTTTCATATATGCTAATATCTGAGCTTTATGAAAGTATTTAGCGAGCGCATTCCTCGCAGCTTGCTGCGGGGAGTTTTAATTTAATTTTAAGCTTCTTCGTTATTTTCGTATTCTTCGTGGTTTAAAAAAATCTATACTGACTAATCTTTTTTTAAAAGACGTTCTATCTAAATGAGTAATGAGCCTAATAAAATTATCTATTCAATGATTGCAGTAAGCAAGCACCATGATAAAAAGCAGGTGCTTAAAGATATTTCGCTTTCATATTTTTACGGTGCCAAGATAGGCGTTCTTGGGCTAAACGGGTCAGGAAAAAGTTCGCTTTTACGAATTCTTGCGGGAGTCGATACCGACTTTAACGGTAAAACCGTCCTCTCTCCTGACCATACATTAGGTTTTCTTGAGCAGGAGCCGGTACTGGACGTTGCAAAGACAGTGAAGGAGATTGTAGAGGAAGGAGTTCAGGAACTAGCTGATCTCCACAAAGAATACAACAGCATCAATGAAAAATTCGCGGAGCCAATGTCTGACGATGAGATGAACAAACTTATTGAGCGGCAGGGAAAAGTGCAGGAAAAACTGGACGCAAAAAACGCATGGGACCTTGATTCACAGTTAGAGATGGCACTGGACGCGTTACGCTGCCCTGAAGGAAATACTTCCGTCAAAATCCTGTCCGGGGGAGAAAGGAGAAGGGTGGCCCTTTGCAGACTGTTGCTGCAAAAACCTGACATCCTGTTACTCGACGAACCAACGAACCACCTTGACGCGGAATCCGTTGCCTGGCTGGAGCATCATCTTAAACAGTACCAAGGAACAATTATAGCCGTAACCCATGATCGCTATTTTCTCGATAACGTAGCAGGTTGGATTCTGGAATTAGACAGGGGACGCGGAATTCCCTGGAAGGGGAATTATTCTTCCTGGCTGGAACAAAAAGAAAACAGGTTAAAAAATGAAGAAAAAGGGGAGAGCCACAGGCGGAAAACTCTGCAACGAGAATTGGAGTGGATTAGGATGTCCCCGAAAGGACGACACGCAAAATCAAAGGCGCGAATTAAATCTTATGAATCGCTATTAACTCAGGAAGTTGAAAAAAGAGATAAAGAACTGGAAATTTATATTCCTCCGGGACCTCGCCTCGGGGACCTTGTTATTAACGCGGAGAAAGTGAGTAAATCATTCGGGGACAAGATTCTTATAGAGGAGATGTCATTTATACTTCCCGCGGGAGGTATTGTCGGCATTATCGGTCCAAACGGAGCGGGAAAAACAACACTCTTTAAAATGATCACCGGTCTAGAAAAAGCTGACTCCGGAAATTTCAAAACGGGAGACTCCGTAAAGTTGGCACATGTAGATCAGAGTAGAGACGCGCTTGATCCTGAAAAAACGATATGGGAAGCTGTTTCAAACGGGGAGGATACCATTCAACTCGGAGGCAGACAGATTAATTCCCGCGCTTATGTGGCGAGATTTAATATTTCAGGAGGCGATCAGCAAAAAAAGGTTGGTATTTTATCCGGAGGCGAGAGAAACAGGGTACAGCTTGCAATGATGCTAAAAACCGAAGCAAATGTTCTTTTGCTTGACGAACCGACTAATGATCTTGACGTCAATACCATGCGTGCCCTTGAAGAAGCGATTGAAAATTTCGCGGGATGCGCTGTAATCATAAGTCATGACAGATGGTTTCTTGATAGAATCGCAACGCATATTTTGGCTTTTGAAGGAGAGAGCAAAGTCATCTGGTTTGAAGGAAATTATTCAGAATATGAAGCGGACAAGAAAAGCCGGCTTGGCCCAGCTGCAAGCCAACCACAGAGGATCAAGTACAGACAATTAACAAGGACGTAATGCAAGTAAGAATGAATTTACCGCAGAAGGCTATAAGATCGCAGAGAGCACTAAACTAATGATTTTTATCAGCTTTCTTTGCGAACTCAGCGGTAAATTAAAGGCATATGCAGAAAATCATTCAATGATACCGTACTTCCCCAAAACTTCGTTTTAAAAGCTTTCTTCAGGGTTGTTTTCAACTATTAGCATTTTGAAAACCATTTTTTTGTAGAAAATCTATGAAAGTTAATATATAATTGCGTTCTCTCGTTTTACCATATTTATAAATATTTGATTTTTAAGGCTATGGCAAAAAAGAAAGCAGCAAAGAAAAAAGTTTTCAAAAGAGAACTGGTTAAAGCAAAAGTTAAGAAGAAAAAGAAGAAGTCAGCTAAAATTAAGAAGAAGGCCAAAAAGAAAGTAAAGAAGAAAGTTTTAAAAAGAAAAGTAAAGATCAGGACAATAAAAAAAAAGGGGGTCAGGAAAAAAACCGCAAAAAAGAAGCCTCAAAAAAAATTAAAAACTACTAAAAAAGTCCGTATCGAAGAAATCAAAGAAATTGAACATCTGCTTTTGAACCAGAGAGCCGAGCTTTTAAGATTAATTTCCAGGTCTTCTGCATGGGAAAAAGACATTTCCAAACTTGAACGAGGTGACCTTCAGGATATGGCAGCAACCAGCCTTGAAAGAGAGATGACTTTTGCCATGGGCAGCCGCGAGAGAGAAGAGTTTAGGATGATTAACAGTGCACTGAAAAAAATCACTTTAAAAACTTACGGAATTTGTGAAGGTTGTGGAGAGAATATAAATATTAAACGGATTAAAATATTACCTTTTGCGCAATACTGTATGGAATGCAAATCTTCTATGGAACAAGAAATGTTGCTGGATAATGAGGACATTTTTAAATGAAGGAGCAGTGAAAACCGCTAATCTCATAAATTATAAAAAATCCTATGATAATTGAAAAAGCAAAACAGGTTCTAAAAATTGAAAGTGAAAGTATTCAGGCCTTAATTAATAGAATTGATGATACCTTTGTCAAAGCAGTTAACCTATTAGATAAATGTAAAGGTCGTGTAGTTATTACCGGTATTGGAAAGTCAGGAATTATCGGCAAGAAAATTTCCGCCACTCTTGCAAGCATTGGCGTCCCTTCAATATTTCTCCACGCAGCCGATGGAACTCATGGAGACCTTGGTATGATTACCAGCAATGATATTGTCATAGCCATCTCTAATAGCGGAGAATCGGAGGAGATATTAAACCTCCTTCCAGCTATAAAGCGTTTTAATGTCACCCTTGTGTCCATGACCGGTAACCTGAATTCCACACTTGCAAAAAAAAGTAATATTGTTCTCAATATTTCAGTAAAAGAAGAAGCTTGTCCGCTGGGTTTGGTTCCGACTGCAAGTACAACTGCTACCATGGCTCTGGGGGATGCTCTGGCAATGGCGCTATTAGACAAAAGAGGATTTAAAGAAGAAGATTTCGCTGTTCTTCATCCCAGCGGCAGTCTTGGGAAAAAATTACTGATACAGGTAGATGACTTAATGCATATCGGCAGTAATATCCCCATAATTAATAAAGATGCTCCATTAAAAGATGTGATCATGGAAATCTCATCTAAAAAACTGGGTATGGCTATAGTGGTGAACCAGGATGACAAAGTCCTCGGTATTATTACGGACGGAGACTTGCGGCGACTGATGGAAAAAAAAGAAAAAGATACTTTTAAAACCACGGCTGAGGAAATGATGTCCACAAACCCTAAAACAATTGAAAAAAATGCCCTAGCTGCCAGGGCGCTTCAAATTATGGAGAAACACTCTATCACTTCTTTAATCATTACCAATGGCAGTAAAGGTCCCACTGGAATTATCCACCTCCACGATATCCTTAAAGCCGGCGTGGTATGAGCTTTATGACCGGAAATGATATAAGAAGTAGCTTTTTAGACTACTTCCGTAAAAAGCAGCATCAGATAATCCACAGTTCTTCTCTCGTCCCTAAAGGAGATCCAACCCTTTTGTTTACCAACGCGGGAATGGTGCAATTCAAAGACGTCTTTCTTGGTAGTGAAAAGCGGGATTACAAACGCGCTGTTTCTTCGCAAAAGTGCGTCAGGGCAGGTGGGAAGCATAACGATCTTGAAGTTGTAGGCAGAACAGCAAGACACCATACGTTCTTCGAGATGCTGGGAAATTTTTCTTTTGGAGATTATTTTAAGGAAGATGCTATTCATTATGGATGGGCGTTCCTTACGCAAGTCATGAAACTCCCGGAAGAAAAACTCTGGATTACTATTTATAAAGACGATGAAGAAGCTTTTAAAATCTGGAATGAAAAAAACCAAATTCCTCCTGAAAAAATTGTGCGGTTGGGAGAAAAAGATAATTTCTGGAGTATGGGAGAGACAGGGCCGTGCGGACCCTGTTCGGAAATCCTTTTTGATCAGGGAGAAGGTATAGGCTGTAAAAGATCGGAGTGTAATGTGGAGTGTGATTGCGGCCGGTTCCTGGAACTATGGAACCTAGTATTTATGCAACACAACAGGGATGAAAAGGGTACGCTAACACCCCTCCCCAAACCATGTGTTGATACAGGTCTCGGCCTGGAACGCTTATCTTCAGTAATGCAAAACGTTCACAGCAATTATGATACTGATTTAATTAAACCAATTATCTTAAAAATTAGCAAATTGACAGGGAAAAACTATGGCCATAATAAAGATCATGACATATCTCTCAAAGTAATTGCAGATCATGCTCGCGCAGCAACATTTCTTGTTGGAGATGGGGTGATGCCATCCAATGAAGGAAGAGGTTATGTCCTTCGCCGAATTTTAAGAAGGGCACTCCGTCACGGAAGAATGCTCGGACAGGAAAAACCTTTTTTACATAAAATAGCAGGTAGAGTTATTGAATTAATGAAAGACGCTTACCCCGAATTAATTAATATGGAAAATTACATATCTAAAGTTGTCCTGAACGAAGAGGAGCGGTTTTCCAATACCTTAAATTTTGGAATGAATCTTCTGGAAGAAAAAATAAAAAAATTAAAAGAAAACAGCCAGAAAACTTTTCCGGGTGATGAAGTATTTAAACTATACGATACCTACGGCTTCCCTGTGGACTTATCAGAAGATATTGTAAACGATGCCGGCCTAAAATTCGATTCTGCGGGATTTCAAAAAGCGATGGACTCCCAAAAAGGTAAAGCTCGCGCTGCCTGGAAAGGTTCCGGAGAGGAAGGTGTCAAAAAGATATACAAAGCCCTGTCGGAAAAAATCCCACCCACCCAATTTGAAGGTTTTGACGCTCTAAAAACAGAGGGGACATTACTGGCTATTATAAAAAAAGATTCTATCACAGAGTCCGCGTCATCAGGAGATGAGATTGATCTTGTTTTCGATAAAACTGTTTTTTATGGTGAATCAGGGGGTCAGGTGGGAGATGCAGGAAAAATATCAGGAGATTCAATTGAAATTCAAGTACTCACCACCCACAAACCATTATCTTCCCTTTTTGTTCATTCCTGTAAAATAAAATCAGGCATTATCAAAAAAGGGGTGGGTTTAACACTGCAAGTCGATATGGAAGACCGGCAGGCAACTGCGTTAAATCACACCGCCACGCATCTTCTCCAGGCTGCGTTAAAAGAAGTACTCGGAGATCATGTTAAGCAGGCAGGATCGCTTGTTGAAAAAAATCGCTTCCGTTTTGATTATACCCATTTTTCTCCTTTAACTTCCCGCGAGAAAGAAAAAATAGAAGAAATTGTCAATCAAAAGATTATGGAAAATATTCCGGTTCAAAAGAAAACTATGCCTATTGATGAAGCAATTAAGGAAGGTGCTACAGCTATTTTTGGAGAAAAATATGGAGATGAAGTGCGGGTTGTCAATGTGGAGGGTTTCAGTAAAGAGCTTTGCGGAGGAACTCATGTAAACGCGACTGGTGAGGTTGGTTTTTACAGAATAGTCTCAGAAGGAGGAATTGCGGCTGGAGTGAGAAGAATCGAAGCAATTACAGGCAAAAAAGCCTTCCAAAGGACAAAAAATGAAGAGGCGAGTTTGGTTGAAATAAGAAAATGCATGAACGCGCAACCTGAAGAAGAAGTGGAAAAAGTAAAAAAGATGTTAAAAAGAATAAAAGAGTTGGAAAAAGAAGTGGCACGTCTTAAAGAAAAATTAACCCACGACGGCGGGTCACATGATATATTTTCAGAGGTAAAAAAAAATGAAGGTGTTTCCATACTGGTAAAAGAATTAGAAGAAGCGGACGCAGCCACTCTTAGAACATTTATAGATAATGCGAAAAATAAACTTGGTTCCGGTATTATCGCGGTTGGAAGCAAACAGGGGAATAATGTTTTTTTGGCGGCAGGTGTAACCAAAGACCTCACAAAAAAATATCATGCGGGAAAGATTATTAAAGAAATCGCTGCTATTGTGGGCGGAAGCGGTGGTGGCCGTCCGGATATGGCACAGGCAGGAGGCAAATTTCCAGAAAAACTCTCTGAAGCCCTTAAAAAAGTGTTTGATATTGTGAAGAAATAGCTTTTACAATCTATCTAACAGTTTAAAATCTATCCATGCCAAATTTAAAAGAACGCGTTACCTCAGATATTACTGATGCTCTGAAAAAAAAGGAAACCCTTCGCCTGGATACTGTCCGCCTTCTTAAGACGGAAATTATGAAATTTGAGATGTCAGGCAAGTCTAGAAAAGAAGCAAAAGATGATGATATTATTTCCCTGATCCCCCGAATGATCAAACAACGCTACGAGGCCGCAGAACTGTTCCGTAAAGGTAACCGGGAAGAGATGGCGGAAAAAGAAGAAGCGGAAATCAAAATCCTGCAAGATTATTTGCCACCACAGCTTTCTAACGAAGAATTAGAAAAAATCGTAAAGGAAACTATTTCGCAACTTGGAGCTAATGATAAATCCGCTATGGGCAAGGTGATGGGAGCGGTAATGGAGAAAGTTAAAGGACAAGCCAATGGCGCTGCTGTAAAAAGTGTTGTGATTAAAATATTGCCTTGAGGGCAAAGCAGTCACCAATCAGCAGTTAGCTATTAAAAGACATGTTTACTGCTAAGACGAGGAGATCGAAGAGGTAATTACGTCTTTTCCATCCAGTCAATACACATCTGAATTTTTTCAGCCATTTCACCTCTCGGGAAATAACAGCGCAGACTATGTCCGGGAAGGATCCATTCAAAATTGTATTCGGCGATTTTTTTCATCGATTTTATCTGCTCTTCCCAATTGTACCAGCAATGGTTATTAAAGGCCGTAGGATGTGCGCGGTTCGGATTCATGGCCAGGTGGTCGCCTGTAAATAAATATTTATCATTGTACAAAAGAGAGATAGACCCCTTTGTATGACCGGGAACAGGAATAACTAACAGATCCTGCTCAAGTTTCACGGGCTCAATTCCTTGGATTATTCTTTCCACACCTTCAGTATCTTTTGTAAGATCATCAACATGCATGATCCTTTCACATCCAAAATGTTCATGATATTTACAGTGGTCTGCCACATCATCTCGGTGACTGAGGAACATGTATTTTATGCCACCCATCTCCTCTATTCGTCTGGCTAATGCATCAACAAAGCGGGGTGAATCCACCATAACATTTCCTTCCGGCCGTTTAATAAGATAGCTTGTTGCTCCAAAACTGGATTTGGAATGGAATCCGCAGTGAAAAACGTTTTCATCTATCGGATCGGGATAAGAAGTGATGGCTTTTGATAAATCACTCTTTTCCTCTGTTCCTATGGAAGATACCGGACAGGAAATTATTGCCATCAGAGCCCGGTGTTTTTGCTCCTCAGTTTCAGGTTGATTGTAAACCCGTGATTTTTTATTGTTATCATTGAACGTATCAGGAGCAATGAACCTGCAAGTCCCGCAATTAATGCAGGTCTCATCAACGTAAAAATCTCCCGACATATTGGCCGGCAGTCTTTTTTTTAAAGACGCCATTGTATTCAGTTTTCAGGGATCATAAAAAGCAGCTGTCAGGGGTCGGCCATCAGGAACAGCTATCAATTAATAACAAAAACCTGAAAAGCTAATAAATATTTTTACCGCGGAGAGTACTGTAATATCTCCCTAGAAAAGCTTTTCATATTCTTTATAGCCTTCTTTTTTCAGGTCTTCTTTTGGAATAAACCGAAGGGCAGCGGAATTGATGCAGTAACGCAATCCGGCTGGAGGGGGCCCGTCATCAAAGAGATGGCCTAGGTGGGAATCAGCATGTTTGCTTCTGACTTCTGTTCTTTTCATGAAAAAAGACCAGTCTGATTTTTCAACAATACTTCCCGGTTCAAGAGGCTTGGTAAAACTTGGCCAGCCGGTTTTGGAATCGAATTTGTCAGTTGAACTGAAAAGAGGTTCTCCTGATATAACATCAACATAAATGCCCTTTTTTTTGTTATTCCAGTACTCATTTTTAAAAGGCCCTTCTGTGCCGTTTTCAAGGGTAACATGATACTGCAGAAGAGTAAGCTTTTTTCTGAGTTCATCTTTGTCCATTTTTCTGTATCTCTTATCGGAATTTTTACCCATTTCTTTCTGAGTTTCTTTCTTCTTTTTTGTCCAAACACTTTCAAGAAACTTGTCGCGGCCTGATCCGAATCTATACATTTTATATCTGAGAGGGTTCTTTTTATAATAATCCTGATGGTAATCTTCTGCTGAGTAAAATATTTCCGCTTTTTTAATTTCCGTAACTATTGGTTTGTGGAATGTCCCGGATTTATCCAATTTTTCTTTTGATTTTTCCGCCAATCCTTTTTGATTTTTATTTAAGTAAAAGATGGCGGTTTTGTACTGGCTGCCCCTGTCTGCAAATTGACCGTTGAAATCAGTGGGATCTATTTGTCTCCAGAATATGTCAAGGAGTTCTGAATAGGATATCTTTTCAGAGTCATATTGAATCTGCACAGCTTCTACATGGCCGGTAGTACCTTTTGATATCTCTTCATAAGTGGGGTTTTTCTCTTGTCCGCCTGTATAACCGGAAATGACTTCGATTACGCCGTCTATTTTTTCGTACGGATGTTCCATGCACCAGAAACAACCGCCGGCAAATATGGCTTTTTCGTATTCTTTTTTAGTTTCCGCTGCGGTGTTTATTTGCATAAAAAACAGGATAATTAAAAGGAGTTTAAATTTTTTAAACATTTCCATGCAACCTATTTTAACCGGGTTATTACTGTAAGACTATCAAAATTCCGATTGGGATTTAAAAATTTTTTAACCACGAAGCCACAAAGAAAAGGCTTAAATCCATGGACGGGATTAACAGGATTTACTGGATTTTATAAATATCCAGTCCATCCTGTCTAAAAAAGGTTTTGTTTTTCTTAGTGCCTTAGTGACTTTGTGGCAAATCATTTGTTGAAAAATTAAGAATATATGCTGTATTCTAAATAAATAAGGGATCAGGGGCCGGGGCTCGGGGATCAGAAAAAAACTATACAACTTAGCTCTGCTCCCTGATCCCCAACAACCGATCCCTTATTTTTAAGCAGGTATCTTTATGATTGTTGTTGTTGATTATGGAATGGGCAATCTCCGTAGTGTTCAAAAAGGTTTTGAAGCCGTAGGACACAAGGCCGTGGTTTCCGGTGACCCTGAAGTTGTTGGAAATGCCGATGCAATTGTTCTGCCCGGTGTTGGCGCATTTCAGGATTGTATGAACAATCTGAAAGATCTTAATCTTATAGCGCCTCTTAAGGGTTGCGTAAATTCAAAAAAACCGTTCTTGGGAATCTGCCTCGGCCTTCAACTCCTTTTTACTGAAAGTATTGAGTTTGGGAGTTGTAAGGGATTGGATTTAGTTCCAGGGAAGGTATTACGGTTTTCGAAAGATCTTCAGTCGTCTCAGGAAAATGGAGATAGGCTTAAGATCCCTCACATGGGTTGGAACACCATCTCAAAACAAAAGGAAACCTCTTTGTTAAAGGATGTACAGGTGGACTCCTATTTTTACTTTGTGCACTCTTATTATGTTGTGCCGGACGATAAAGAAATTATCGCTACAACTACTAATTATGGAAATGAGTTTGTTTCCGGTATTTGCCGGGAAAATCTGTTTGCCTTTCAATTCCACCCTGAAAAAAGCCAACAAACTGGTTTAACGATTTTAAGGAATTTCGGAGACTTGATAGTTAAATAAGAAAAAATATTTTTTGACGAGATTAACCGGATAAAGTGGATTTTGGATTGTAGATTGAAATATAAAATATAAAGTTTTTAAATCAAAATCCAAAAAATTGTTAATTATGTTATCCTGTCTAAATCTTTTTGAAAGTGTTTAGCGAGCACAAAACTCGCAGCTTGCTGCGGGGAGCTTTAATAATGGGCTTTTAATCTTATGTTTACAATCCCTGCGGTAGATATTAAAGATGGAAAATGCGTGAGGCTTGTCCAGGGCAAGATGGATCAGGAAATTGTTTACTCTGATGACCCTGCTGAGATGGCTAAAAAATGGGAAGACCTTGGCGCCGGGCTGCTGCATGTGGTTGACCTGAACGGGGCAATTAAAGGAAAAACTGTAAACAAAAAGTCGGTTGAAAATATTTTAAAAAATATCAGCATCCCAATAGAAGTAGGGGGAGGAATCCGTGATGTTGAGACAATAGATGAATTTGTTGATATGGGTGTTCACAGGATCATCCTGGGTACTGTTGCCAAAGAAGACCCTGTTTTTGTAAAAGAGATCTGCGAAAAGTTTTCGGGAAGGATTGCGGTTGGAATTGACGCGAAAGATGGCTTTGTAGCCGTTCGGGGCTGGGTAGAAAAAACAGAGCAAAAAGTTTCTGATTTGGCTAAAAAGTTTGAAGGTTACGGGGTTTCAGCAATTATCTTTACTGATATTATGCGGGACGGAACCCTGACAGGCCCCAATATAGAAAGGACTCGCGAATTAGCTGAATCTATTAACATCCCTGTAATTGCATCGGGCGGGGTTTCAGAGCTTAAGGACATAGAAAATACCCTCGATTTAAAAAAATCAGGGGTTACTGGTGTAATAGTTGGAAGGGCTCTCTATGACGGCAGGTTAGATTTCAAAGAGGTCGTTCAACTGGAGAAAAACCGTAATCGGTCATAAAGTGTCTTTTTAACCTAAAATATAGTAAATACTAGCACTTTAGTGTAAATTATAATAGAAATTTAAAAATTATAAGGTATGTAGTGTTTTTTAATTGAAAAAATTTGGGTTTTGGGCAGTCTGATCAAGGTAAATAAGGCTCTTTAGTTTTTGGAGTGCAGTAACCGTGTTGCTGCTTAATTATATCGACGTAGCCAGAGCTAAGTTCAGCTTTCTCGACGCACACCAAAGGGATACTATGATTAAAAAATATTCTTATTTTTTTTTTATTTCTCTAATTTCTGTTTTATTTCTGTCTTTAAGTTTCTCCAGTGAAGCATTAAGAGGTAAACACTCTGCCGATAAACGTTATGTTGACCATGAAGACGGGACAATCACTGATTCAAGGACTGATTTGATGTGGACAAAAGAAGATAGTTATGCGGATCTTGGGAAATGTCTTGATTGGAATGCTTCATGGAACTATGCAAGAGGCTTGAGTAAAGGCGGTTATACAAATTGGCGAATGCCGACGGTAAGAGAATTAGAGACGATTTATGAGAAGTCGAAGATTAATAAAGATTATTTTGGGGACACCACTCATAGTGACCCAATTTTTGCTTCTGGTGGTGCATATTCGTATTGGTCGTCAGAGACTGCTGGTTCCTGTTGCGCCCGCTACGTTTACTTCACCAATGGCGAAGTCAAAGAGGGTTTTCGAGACACCTGCCGCTACAAAGGAGTGCGCGCAGTACGTCACCTAACAAACGGGAATAACATAAATGATGAGATTCTATCGGAGAAAAACTGAGTTTGGCTTCAATGAGAAGATAGGGTTTATGATTTAATTGTTCGAGGATAATAGGTCACATAACGGTTTTAAAGTAACATTTCTTCTTTCTTATTCTAATCAGCAAATTAAAGCTCCCCGCAGCAATGCTGTGCTAAAACCATGCTTAGCTTCGTAACTTTGTAAGCTACTGGGAATGTGCTCACTAAACATTTTCAAGCCTTCACAGGCACTCTTCACAATTTTCTATGATGGTAAAATTGAACAGTGAAGAATGAGTTACCCAAAGGGTTGAGGCTAGGGAAGACCTTTATCAATGGGCGAATCTGCAAAGCCGCGCTAAGCGGGGCGAAGTTAAAATCTACACCCTAAGAATATACTTCTTGGGTGCGTCCAATGCTTCTTATTCGGTTTTAATTCTTGACAGGGTTAGCTATTGAATGATATTTATTTAGACCTTTCTAAACAGTCATCTTTTATGAGAACAGTTGAACACGCATCCATTATTGAAGCTGTAAAAAATCTTTCCATGGAAGCCAATTATGATTTGGCGACGGATGTGGTTACTGCATTTGAAAAAGGGAAAGAGCAGGAAGAATCCCCAACAGGCAAGGCCATTTTCAGCGCTTTACTCAAAAATCAGAATATAGCCAGAGATGAACAGGTCCCCATGTGTCAGGATACCGGCTTTTCGGTCATTTATGTAGAGCTTGGACAGGATGTGCATATAAAGGGAGGTTCTTTAGAAGATAGCATTAATGAAGGGGTCAGGGAGGGCTATGCTGATGGATATTTGCGAAAATCCATGTGTGAACCCTTTACCAGAAAAAATACAGGAGATAATACCCCCGCAATAATAATAACTGAAATAGTTTCCGGTAATAAAATAAAAATCGTTGTCGCTCCAAAAGGGGGCGGCAGTGAAAATATGAGCCGCGTAACTATGCTGAAACCGGCGGATGGAAAAGAAGGAATTAAAGAGTTCGTTGTCAACCGATGTTTGGAAGCCGGCTCTAACCCTTGTCCTCCTGTGATTGTCGGAGTTGGTATCGGCGGTTCTTCTGAGAAAGCGGCAATTTTAGCCAGAAAATCTTTATTCAGGGAAATAGGATCTAAAAACTCTGATCCTGAATTATCGGAAATGGAAGCGGATATGCTGAAAAGAATTAACGATTTGGGAATGGGACCACAGGGGTTAGGGGGAACTCAGTATGCCCTGGCAGTTCACATAGAAAAATTTCCATGCCATATTGCCCAACTACCGGTTGGAGTGAATATTTGCTGCCATGCCGCAAGGCACAAAGAAGTGGTTTTATAATTAGCTTTCAGCGTTAGGCTATCAGCTGTCAGAAAAAAATCATTAAGCTGAAAGTTGGTCGCTGCCAGCCAAAGGCTTTTAATATATGAGTGAAGTAATCAAAATAACAACTCCCCTTTCGGATGAAGTTGTAGACAGCCTGAAATCCGGAGACCAGGTTTCGATAAAGGGCATCTTATATACTGCAAGGGATGCGGCACATAAGAGGCTGATTGATTTGCTCGATCATAGAGATGAACTACCTTTTGATATTAAAGGTCAAATAATTTATTATGTTGGCCCTACTCCTGCAAAACCGGGAGCAATTATAGGATCGGCAGGGCCGACTACCAGCTATAGAATGGATCCCTATGCACCCAGGTTGATGGAAGTCGGAATGAAAGGGATGATTGGTAAAGGCAATAGAACCCAAAGCGTAATAGACGCGATGGTTAAGTATAAAAGTATTTACTTTGCGGCAATAGGGGGGGCAGGAGCATTAGTTGCCCGGTCCATTAAAAAGGTTGAAATCATTGCATACGAAGACCTGGGTCCTGAAGCTATCCGCAAAATGGAGGTGGAAGATTTTCAGGCTGTTGTGGTGAACGACACTTATGGGAACGATGTTTATAAAGAAGGTATGAATAAATATAAAAGATGAACTTTAAATATTACAACCCCCTTGATCCCCCTTTTTAAAAGGGGAATTAGAAGAAACCATAGGACAAGACCACAGGTAGTTATCAAATTAAAAAAATGATAAAACATGACATCATAATTGTTGGAAGCGGGTTAGCCGGTATGCAGGCTGCATTGGAAGTCTGTAAGGATTTTGATACCGCGATTATTACAAAAGTCTATCCCTCCCGTTCTCATTCCGGGGCCGCCCAGGGAGGTATTGCCGCATCTCTCGGTAATGCTTCTGAAGATAGCTGGGAAGATCACATGTACGATACGGTAAAAGGAAGTGATTTTTTTAGCGATCAGGATGCTGTTGAAATAATGGTTAAGGATGCGCCCGGTGTGATCAGGAAAATGGAGCACTTTGGCTGCGTTTTCAGCCGTACAGAAAAAGGATTGATTGCCCAGAGATGGTTTGGTGGTCATTCAAAACAGAGGGCCTGTTATGCCGCGGACAGAACAGGCCATGCTCTTCTTCACGTCCTCCATGAGCAAACATTCAAACACGCTAAAAATATAAAAATATATTCCGAATGGTATTTGATGTCTTTAATCGTTAAAGATGGAATCTGCCGTGGAATGGTCGTCTACAATATTCAAAAGGGAAAATTAGAAGTTATGCAGGCGAAAACAATTATTTTCTGTACAGGTGGATATGGCAGGGCTTATAAAATTACTTCCAACGCCTTTGCAAGTACAGGCGATGGGATTGTAGCGGCGTATCACGCAGGACTGCCTTTGCAGGACATGGAGTTTGTCCAGTTTCATCCAACCGGGCTTTTTGCACAGGGTATCCTGATTTCTGAAGCGGCGCGGGGTGAGGGCGGACACCTTGTTAATGGAAAAGGGGAGCGGTTTATGGAAAAATACGCCTCGGCAAAAATGGAATTAGCTCCCCGGGATATTGTTTCTCGTTCAGAGCAAACGGAGATTAACGAAGGTAGGGGAATTGACGGAAAAGATTATCTTCATATAGACCTTCGGCACCTTGGAAAAGAAAAAATCATTGAGCGATTGCCCCAGGTGAGACAGTTAGGGATTGATTTTCTCGGCCTTGATCTTATTGATGACCCTCTACCCATACAACCGACGGCCCACTACAGCATGGGAGGAATTCCAACCGATAGTGACGGACATGTCCTATCTGATGAAAAAGGAACAAAAGTTACTGGGCTCTTTGCTGCAGGGGAGTGCTCTTGTGTTTCCGTACATGGAGCCAACCGCCTAGGGACCAATTCTCTGCTGGAAGCGCTTGTGTTCGGCGAAAGGGCAGGAAAAGCAGCATTGACATTTACTCAAAATGCGGAATTTCATGATGTGAACGAACAGGAAGAATCAAACAAAGTCAAAAATAAGGTTGAAGCTATTTTAAATTCCAATGGAAAAGAAAGCATTAATGACATACGAAATGAATTAAAAGAAAATATGACAACTAACTGCGGAATTTATAGAAGCAAGGATCAGCTTGAAATCTGCCTTAAAAAATTGAATGATTTGAAAGCCCGTTTTAAAAAAGGAAAAATCACAGACAAAGGTTTTGTTTTTAATTCCGAGCTAATAGAATTTATCGAACTGGGGAATATGCTTGAGTTTTCAGAGATTATTGCGCGCGGCGCCTTGAGAAGGGAGGAATCCCGGGGAGCTCATGCAAGAACGGATTTCCAGAAAAGGGATGATGATAAATGGCTGAACCATACCCTAGCGTTTAAAAAAGATGGCGAAATTGAATTCCGATTCAAACCTGTTGTGATCACAAAACACCAACCGGAGGAAAGAAAATATTAATTTTTTTTTGACAGGATTTACCGGATAGACTGAATTCTAATAAACCATGTAGGGTGAGATTTTTGAAATAATCCTGTTACCCTGTCTAATTTTTTTAAATATAATAATGAGTGAAACAACATTCAAAATTCAAAGGTTTAACCCGGAGAAAGATAAAGAAACTTATTTCCAGGAATTCAAACTTGAAATTCCAAAGGGGGCCACGCTCCTTGATTGCTTGAACTTGATCAAGTGGACTCAGGACGGCACTTTGACTTTCCGCATGTCCTGCCGAAGCGCTATTTGCGGTTCATGCTCTGTAAGAGCGAATGGTCATGCCGTGCTGGCATGCAAAACTCAGGCAAGCAGTGTGGCTCAAAATGACCAGGTCACTATTAAGCCTCTGGGAAACATGGAAATAATAAAGGACCTGGCTGTCGACCTCACTGAGTTCTGGAAAAAAGTGGAAGCAATAAAGCCCTGGCTAATGCCGGATGAAAAAAAAGAAACTCAGACTACTGAAAGAACTCAATCTGTAGAGGAATTTCTTAAAATTGACAAGGCGTCAACCTGTATTATGTGCTCATCATGCTATTCAGATTGCTGTAGCATGGCTGTGGACAAATCCTTTTTAGGACCGACCGCACTGGCAAAAGCTCAGAGGTTTGTTGAGGATTCACGAGATAAGGAAACGATCAGCCGCATAAAAGAACTGAGTGAGGACGCCGGAATTTGGGATTGTACTCACTGTGGCGAATGCTCCCAGAGATGTCCCACAGAGGCCAAACCTCTTGATAGAATCGTTTCTCTCAGAACCGTTGCTTTAAATAGCGGGGTAACAAATAATTACGGAGCAAGACACGCAAAAGCATTTGTTAAGTCGATAAAGAGCAGCGGCATTTTAAATGAAAATACTATACCTGTGGCTTCTATGGGGTTCTTTAATATACCAGGGCTGCTCAGCCTAATACCCGTGGGAATAAGGATGTTTCTGAAAGGAAAAAACCCGCCGCTCATCCACCATCCCATGCAAGAACTGGATGATGTGAAGAGAATTTTTAAAAAATTTGAGGAGAAATGAAATACGCTTTATATACAGGTTGTGTTGCAAAAGGGGCAGGCAGAGAACTTTTAACCTCCACTTACGCCCTCGCGGGTAAACTCGGGATAGAGCTGGTGGAGTTAAAAAACGTTTCCTGCTGTGGAGCCGGTGTTATTACCGAGGAAAACCCTGAGCTCGCAGATGCTTTGAATGCCCGCACTTTTGCTATCGCTGAAGAACAGGGCCTGAATATTCTCAATATCTGTGGCACCTGCCAGGGAGTGATGAAAAAGGCTCAGGCTCATCTGGACAATGATGAAGATTATAAAGACAAGATTAATGAAACATTAAAAGAAGGTGGACATGAATATAAGGGAACAGTGAAGATCAAGCACCTCTTAACTGTTTTAACAGAAGATTTAGGCCTCAGTAGTTTGAGGAACAAAGTAACAGTCTCATTGGATGGTTTGAAAGTCGCCCCTTTTTATGGCTGTTATCTCTTGAGACCATTTGAAACATCAGACCTTGATGATCCCGATAATCCGACAGCCATTGAAGTATTGACGGAAGCATTAGGTGGAACTTCTATAGATTACGAAGGAAAATTAAAATGCTGCGGCTTCCCCTACTTAATGATGAAGAAAAAACAATCTATAACCATGGCCGGTAACCACATTGCTTCAGCAAAAAAAGAAGGCGCAGATTGCATGGTCACCCCATGTCCCCTCTGCCAGCTTAGTCTGGATCCTTACCAACCGGAAAGCGCGAAAGAAATAGGTCAGAAACTGGACATCCCCATCCTCCACCTTCCACAGTTAGTGGGTCTTGCTATGGGTCTCAAACCTAAAGAACTTGGCATGCAGAAACATGTCGTCTCCACCAATAAAATCACCGCTAAGATTGGGTGCTAACATTGCTTTTCAATATTTTTTTTGTTACGCTGTGTCCTGTCAATTGTAGAAATTATTTGGATGTCATCACCCAGACGCCGTCCCAGTCATCACCAGCTGGATTTTATTTTATCAGCAGAGGAGGTATTCATGACAACAGGGAGAATATAGACGGCAGAGGTAATTGCAAAAGCCAATACAGCGGCTATGATATTCCACCGCTTGCAGGACACATCCAATAACTTGTAGATGCGAAAATTCATAAGGCATAAAGCGGAGAGGCTCCGCAACCGAATGGAGCCTCCGCTCCGGTGAGCTAACAAAAAAACTTGTTCAAAAAACAAGCTTTTACAAAGCAATAGTATAATTCTATATATTATTCAACTACGGCAAATATGATATTCTAAGCGTGACTCATAAGTTTAACAACTAATTCCCTGGTTGTTACAATCATTTCTAAAAAGGACTTATGAAAATGAACCAAACTTTCACCCTATCTACGGCCTTTTTATTCATTATCACTTTTACCTCTGCGTATTCATTCAGCGCGGAGCCAGTGATTATTAAATTAACGCAGACTCCCTGCACAATAATTGAAGCGGAAAAAACTCCACAAGCTTTTAATGTTAAAAACAGTGATGATTGTGAACGAATAAATGAAAAGACTTCAAAGGAACGCCCGTTCAAAAAGCTTCATCTCAAACCGGGTAAAACCATCTTCAGGGTAGAAAACAAAAACGTACCCTATGAACTTGGTTTTTGGGTAAGAGGAAAAGGGGTAAAAAGGTTGATCCTCCCTTCCGCATCCGGCGGGGGACTTGAAACAGGCAAGACACAAGATTACCATATTGACCTGAAACTGGGGGAATATCTATTCAGCTGCCCACTCAATCCAACTCCGGATTATCCGCTTGTAGTGGAGTAATTATATTTCTCTATATCCGTTAAATAATTAACGTCTACCGGAGCGTACCGCTCGTACTCCTCCGGTAAAAAAGCATTCACGAGTGTACTCGAGAATATCCCCATTGCTGAAGAGCATAAAACGCGCGCAGCAGGTGCCAACCTCTTCGGACGACCATTGCCAGTATCCGCTGCCAGTGGCAAAGATGGGATCCATGTGAAAGGTATTTCCGCTTCCATCTTTGTTTGATTTAGATTTCTCAAAAATTGATTTTAACTCTTTCACTGTCGGCATCCGCCAGTCGCTGTATCCACCCGTGCCTAATCTACTTACGTATTCCCTTGATTCATCCCAGTCAAGGCAATTCCCCAGACCTGAATAGCTGTCTGTTTTCGCCCACATAAGGTTAGTCTTAGTATCAGTAATTGTTCCATTTTCATTATCTATAAAACGACCGTCTTTTGAGAGCATTCCTGTAAGCTTCATTTGCCTTTTAATGTTTTCAGTCTTCTTCTCCTCCGACTTCAATTTCCTTTCAGTAAAAACTTGAGAAATCAGCAATAAAGAGAGTAACTAAAAAATAGTTATAAAACCTTTTCCCCATAATGTTATGCAACGTCAAAGGTTATTATTAGTTTTTACACTTTAGATAATAAACCATAGTGTGGCGCAGCCGCAACCAGATCTGAATGTCTAATTTTATGTTTCCGTGAGCAAGCTTGAAAATGTTAGACTTTTAGTTTTTAATACTATAAACCGAAATATTTTTATCTTTTTTAACTTAATTTAATAATGGCTTACATCTATGAATCCTGAATTCTGGCACGAACGTTGGGAGAAAAATGAAATAGGTTTTCACCAGGAGAACATCAATGCACCGTTGCAGAAATATTGGCAAAGTCTTAAATTAGATAACAATGAGAGCGTGTTTGTTCCGCTTTGCGGGAAAAGCCGCGACTTGCTCTGGATACAATCCCTGGGGCATCCTGTGCTTGGAGTGGAAATCAGTCCACTGGGAGTAGAAACTTTTTTTAAAGAAAACAATCTGCAGGCGTCGTCTGTTTCGGATGGTAAATTTATTCGATGGAAATGCGGTGCTCTGGAAATTCTGTGTGGAGATTATTTTGATTTGCAGTTGTCCCATCTTGAAGGGGTAACCGTGGTCTATGACAGAGCCTCTCTCGTTGCTCTGCCGCCTGAAATGAGGGAACAATACGTTAAACACTTTGTTTCGTTATTACCACAGGAAGTTCGTATTCTACTGCTAACGCTTGAATATCAACAAAAAGAAATGCAAGGTCCTCCATTTTCCGTAAGCGAAGAAGAGGTAAATGATTTGTACGGAAATAGTTATCAAATAGGGAAGCTGCAGGAGCAGGAAGTATTAGAAGACATTCCGCATTTTAAAGAGCGAGGTCTGACATCTCTTACAGAGAAAGTTTATCTACTAACGTGTCTACCGACCGCAGATTCCCGATCGGGTCGAGAATGACAAAATAAAATTTTAATTATACATGTCTTTAACCATTTCATAAGTTATCTTCTCTATAGGAGCCTTATCATCTGTAAAAACAGCGTATCCATTCTGTATTTGGAATTCCTTGATATTTTCCAGGGCGTATTCGGTTAACTTATTTATTCTCTGATCGGAATTGTTTTTTAATTTTAATTTAACTTGTTTTAAAGATATTTTTTCTTCAAACGCTATTAACAGTACATTTGTTTTTAAGTCTATGGTAAAGACTGATGGAAATATAGTTTTTGCAGTATTGCCTATATGAAATACAAGAGTTCCATCCCTACCATCATTTAAAACATTCGTTAACATTAATCCTTTTGAGTTCAATTTCTTAAAGACCATCTGAAAAAATTCCTGAGTTGTCAGATAAAAAGGAACAAAAGGTCCACCGGAAAACATGTCAATCTCAATAACGTCATATTTTTTTTGTGTGCGGTTCAAAAAGGGCCTCGCATCATCAAAATGAATTTTCAGTCTTGGGTTATCGGCTAAGCCAAAATATTTTCGGGCTGCCTCGATGACTTTCGGATCAATTTCAACCGCATCAATTTGAGCTTCAGGAGAAAAAAATAAAAACTGCTTAATAGATGTGCCTCCCCCAGCACCTAAGATAAGCAGGTTGTTTATATCTGTCAGTGGTTTGCCTAATAACATAAAGTCCATATACCCGCCGGTGGATATAAATCCTTTTCGATATGTTGATTGCACCCAACGTTCATCATTTAAGTAGAGAGTATAAACATCACCTTTTTTCCCAACACGAATAATATTGTAAGCGGATTCTGTCTCATCAATAATATGTTCCCCACTTTCCGATTCAGGAATCAGCAAAACCAATATTATTAGTATTACACCCAATAAAGTTCGGCGTATTTTTTGCTTGTTACCAAGGATGTAGAGAAGGGTTAAAATTATTATCATTATGGTCAAAGAACTGAAACTTCCTAAATAAGGAATCAACACGAAAGAGGTTAAAAATGTACCGACGACGGAACCGGCAGTAGAAATAGCGTAGATTTTTCCTGCTGTAATGCCTACGGTATCTTCTTTAGCTAAGAGTTTAATAGCAAAAGGAGAAACCATGCTTAATAAAAGCATTGGAAAAGCAAATATAGTAACGGTAGATAGAAGGGAACCAAGAATAATTCCATAAGAAAGTAGATAAGTTAAAATTTTCTTATAAAAAAACAGTATTGGAATTAAGAATATGGCAGAACATAAAATCATATCGAAAATTAATGCGGGGCGAGGTGTTTTATCTGCCAACATACCTCCCAGGTAATAGCCAAGCGAAAGGGTAGTCATGATTATGCCGATTAGTGCACCCCACACATAAGATGAATATCCAAAATAAGGAGAAAGGAGACGAAAACCAAGTATTTCTAATGATAAAATTACATAACCGCAGATAAAAACAGTAAGTGAATAAATCAAAAGCGGGAAAGTAGAAGAATTGGACGGTTTCATAAAAGCATTTTTATGGTGCTAAAGATTGAGCAATATTAGCACAAATGAAATGATTTCTCCAACATGCATTAACTTAACTCTAACGACTATTATGGTTTTCAATTTCCTAACCGTTAATTCTTATGTTATTATAGACAAGAAAGACTCCTTCCAACTCAGTCTGTGGAAATTTTGAAAAAGTTGGTCAGGTTGGCCTATTTTGAATGGGGGCGAAAAGGTTTCGACGGGAATACTGAAGCGAAGGTTGCATGTCCAGGATGCCGTTGGCCTGGTAAAAAAACGGCACAATCATAATCGCCAATGATTATGAATATGCTTTAGCTGCTTAATTAACAGCTAACGT